>CAZFRT010000013.1:0-19889 GCA_964521455.1 uncultured Azospirillum sp. | reverse complement strand
AATCATCTGAAAAATACGTTTTTGTTCACCGTATTTCATTTTGGTTTGGAAACCGACCAGATTTCTTAAGGTGTCTTCTTTGTTGTCTTGACGGAGTTGAACCACGGCGTAAGGTTTTTCTGTGCTGTGCGGATTAGTCAGCCCGATAGGCTTCATCGGTCCGAAGACAAGGGTTTCAACGCCTCTTTCCGCCATAACCTCAATCGGCAGACAGCCGTCAAAATAATTCGGGGTTTCAAAGTCGTGAAACTCGGCTTTTTCGGCTTTTAATAATTCCTCGACAAAGTGGTAATACTCTTCTTTGGTCATCGGGCAGTTGATATAATCATACTTATCACCCTTGTCATAGCGAGACTGATACCATGCTTTTGAAAAATCTACACTTTCTTTGTAAACGACCGGAGCAATGGCATCATAGAATGATAAAGACTGATTATCAACCTGTTTGAGGATTGAAGCGGCGAGCTTTTCGCTTGTCAAAGGACCCGTGGCAATGATTGTGGAGCCAAATTCAGGAGGTGGAAGTTCGCAAATTTCTTCGGATTGAAAAGAAATCAGCGGGTGTTTTCTCAGCTTATCCGTAACCATTTCGGCAAAACCTTCTCGGTCAACGGCGAGAGCTCCGCCGGCAGGAACTTTAGTCGCATCGGCACATTCCATAATCAGCGAACCGGCCAAACGCATTTCCTGATGCAACAGTCCGACGGCGTTATGTTCAAAGTCATCGGAACGAAAAGAGTTTGAACAAACCAGCTCCGCACAATTAGGATTTTTATGAGCAGGGGAATAAGAAAGAGGCTTCATTTCATAAATAACGGCGTGAATACCTCTTTGAGCGAGTTGCCAAGCGGCTTCGCTTCCGGCTAATCCTGCTCCGATGATGTTTACTGTTTTTTTTGTCATGACAATTCCTTAAGTTGAGAGAATTTATACATTTTTTGCCGAATTTTGTAAATAGGAAAAAGCAAACTTTACTTTTGTCAAAAAAAAGTGTAAATTAAAAATAATAAATTTAAGAAAGGGAGGAACGACATGGAAGAGAATAAATCCTCAGATGTTTTGAGTGATAAGGATATTGAGGTTTTATTTATATCATTTCCGGATTTGAAACAGAAGTTTCAGGACAATGTGGGGAAGAAAGAAATTTTGTCTTTTATGGACAAAGTGGCGGATGAATGCGGAGTGGAACACGGAACATCTCAGGTGTTGGAATACGTTGCGGTTGCCGCTGCCATGAAACTTCGAGCTAAAATCGCTTTGGGTGAATTGGAAAGTAGTGATTTGGCGTTTTTGAGCCCGGATAGGCGGGATGATATTATGCAAAAAGCCGAAACATTTAAAAATTCTGCAAAATCAGCAACTCCGGTGGTTGACAGAGGCATATGTCAAGATATCAAAAATATGGATTTTGATACGGCAATTTCCGTTCTTCCGTTGCAAGATAAACTCACTAATCAGTTCTTTCATGAAAAATTATCTTCCGAAGATGCAGAGAAATTTTTGATGAGGGAAGATTTATATAAATTTACCAATCTGACTATGATTTCAGGAAATGAAACCGGTGGCGGAAGAAGTTTGGAAAAAGACGAATTTACAACCACCGTGGAACGCCGGTTGACTAATGGAGCTGTTGAGAATGGTGATGAGAATGACATCTTCAAGACCTTTTCCGGTTTGAGCCTGACGGCCCATGCTTTGCAGTGTCGTGCGGCAATTGAACTCGGGAAAACGTTTCCGGAATCTGTTGGTGAGATTGAAAAGAACAGCAGCTTTTTCCGTAAGCATGCTCCGGAAACTTTGGCAATGTGCCAAATTTGCCAAGAACAGGGATTTAAATTGGAAAATGTGAAACAGATGAAGGATTTAGTCGGTTCATCTGTTGTCAAAGATTTTGCCTATGGTTCGTATGCTCCGGTGTTTGATTTTTATGCCGATACGGCAAATATAAAAACAGGACGTTGTCCGATTTCCTGTGCGGAAAATACGGATAATCCGACAGTTTGCCTGCCTCAACGTTTGCCGAAAAATCAGGAAAGCGAAAATGTTATTAATTTTGTTCGGATGGTGACAAAAGATAATAAGGCTCAAAATTGTGGAAACAATATTTTGAAGCAAGGAAGGACTGTTTAAGATGGATAATAATTCCAAATATGATGATGTGGCTTACCTGCTGACGGATTTGTGTTGTATCTGCACAAATGATGAACTTAAAATTTTAACCGCTTTATCTGCACGGATGAAGCGGGATGCTTCCTTTTTAAAAACATATCTGAAACAATTGAAGTTAAAATATATTCAAGCTATTCCGAAAATTCAAAAAGGAACATATAAAAAGATTCCGTTTGCCAAACTTCATAAGATGTTGCTTTTGCAAATAAATAAGAATATTGCAATTAAAAGATATCCGCTCTTATCAGACAAGACAAGAGTCTAATCCTGGAAGGACAGAAGCAAGTTATTGATAACCCTGTTAATGGGTTTGATATATTAATTTAAAAAAGCTATAGTATGAAAAACAAAAGGATTGCGATTCTTAAGATTTAAGATATGAAACGGCTTTTATTGACATCAGCCTTGGTTTTTCTGCTTTCTGTCCGTCTTGTTTCGGCCAGTGAGGAGTTTGATCCGGCCTTATATCCTCAGGCGGCGGAAGCCGAACTGATGGCAAACGGTGTAGATGAAATTTACTCTGCATCAACAATGCCTGTTAGCGGCGGAGCTTTAATTGCCAGTCCGAAATTCGTCAGCGATGAGGATTTGAATTTTGACGATTTGGTAGATAGTGAAATCGCCGAAGAAGAAACTGACCGGCCGGAAGAACCTCAGATTTCCATCGGGGACCCCATCCAACAAACGCCGATCCAAACAGAAATTCCTATGATTCAGAAAGCCTCGGACAGATCATCTGAAGAAACAAAAAACGAAGATGATAAGAAAACAGAGGAGAAAAACGCCCCTAAAATTGACAAGGATCAAACCTTAACGGATACGATTTCCGAGAACAAAGATGAAAAGGGCGGCTTAAAACTTCCGGGTGTGGATACGACAGGAACGTGGATTAATAAAATTAAATCCCCGATAGGCGGTGATGATAAAAAAGAGACGGAAAAAACAGAAATTCCAAAGCCTGATTCTTCCCTTAGTTTGGAAAAGATGGTTCAAAAATCCAAAAAAGCGAAAAAACGTTCCAATGCCTCGGTTTTTGATATTTCGGGAGCCATGTTGAGAATGACTTTTCAACAGATTGATGATACACTTTCCCGTCGCGGATACCGTAAAACAGTTCAAAAAATGGATATTCCGAACTTTATTCGGTGGAGAAATGAAGACAAATGCCGTGCCGCCGGCGTGGTAGGATATGAGCGTCTGGCTAACTGTGTGGTTAAAATGGCCAAGCAGGATAAACATGAGTTTGTAGAAACTGCCGCTTATGCTAAATTTGACACCAAAGAAAATATTGAGGTTCGTTTTACCAGTAATTTTACCAACAATAAAGCTTATAAGATTTCCTATAAGAGCGAAGCTTTGAATATTGGCGGTAACAGTCCGAAAATGATGTATCTCCGCAATATTAAAATTTATGATTTCTGGAAAAAGATCAACCAGAAATACGGAGCTCCGGACAACCGGGATGACGTGATGTGGGGATTGGGCGGCAATAAACCTTATATGCAGGCCGGTACCGGACGCTTAATTTTGGAAGATCCGATGTTGCGTGAGCTGGATTATACCCGAATGTCCAGAGAAGACCAACGGTTTATGAATACGGATTTATATAGTTTTTAAAATAGGACGAAAAGAATGTGCGAAGTTTTGTCATCAACAAAAATCTCCGAATTAATCTGTACCAGAATAAGCCATGACTTAATCGGTAACATCGGAGCAGTTGCCAATGCGGTGGAGCTGTTGGAAGAGGGGGATATGGATTTTATGGATGACATTCGTTCCATCCTAAAAACAAGTTCGACAGTGCTTTCTGCTCGTTTGAAATTTTTCCGTATGGCATTTGGCTTGAACAACAATAATCTGGAAAAGGCGGATATGATTTTTTCTGTCTCTCAGGATTATCTGAAAACTCTGGGTAATGCCAATTATCCGCTGGAATTAAAAATGAAACTTACTTCTGCAAAATTCGGAAGAATGGCAATGTTATGTGTGATGATTGTGGCAGACACAATGTTTCGAGGCGGGCGGATTGAAGTTGAGGAAGACGGCGATGCTCTGGCGGTGGTCGGTTTTAGTGAAAAGCCGATTTCTCAGGAAAAAGTTTCTGCCATTAAAGAGGCTTTGCAAGGAAACGTTCCTGATAATTTGGCTCAGTTTGCACCTGTTTTTTATTTACAGGAGCTTTTGAGCGATACGAAATATAAATTATATATGGTGGAACAGAATTCTTTCGGATTCATTATTAAATAAGGACAACTCATGCCTAAATGTTTGATTGCTGATGATTCTAAAATTATTCGGATGCTTTTGGTAAAAATTATGGGTAACCTTAATTTTGAGGTTATGGAAGCCGAGGATGGGGAAGAAGTTGTGGAATTATGCCAAATAAACGAGCCTGATTTGATAATTATGGATTGGCGTCTGCCCATATTGGAAGGAATTGATGCTTTGTATAAAATCCGCAATGCAAAGAAAATTAAACAGCCGAAAGTTATTTTCTGTTCGTCCATGACTGATGTCGATAAGATTAGAGAAGCCTTGGCAGGTGGTGCGGATGATTATATCATGAAACCGTTTGATGAAGAAATAATTATCAGCAAATTGGCGATTTTGGGATTGTTATAGGAAGACAGTTTATGAAAAAAGACGATTTTCAATATCTATTGCAGCTCTTAAAAGAATATGCCGGCTGGGTCTTTACGGAAGAGAAGTATTTTATTGTCGATAAAAAGATATATAACTTCGTCCGCGAAAAAGGCTATGCTTCGGTGGAAGAGCTGATTGCCGATTTGAAACTGGGGCAAAAAAATCTGATTTGGCAGGTGGTTGAGGCTTTAGCCATGTCCGATACGTCTTTTTACCGAGATTATAATGTGTTTAAAGGGTTTGAGAGCCATATTCTTCCGCAGATAAGGGAAATCAATCGCGGTTCAAAAAAATTCAAAATATGGAGTATTGGTTGTTCAAGTGGACAAGAAGTTTATTCCATAGCCTTTGCTATCAGAAAAAAATTGCTGAATGTCAGCGATTGGGATATTAAAATTACCGGAACAGATATTTCAACCTTAGCAATCCAGAAGGCACAAAAAGGAGCTTACACGCAGTTTGAAGTTCAGATGGGACTGAATGCACACATGATTATTGATAATTTTCATCAGGAAAAGGGATTGTGGCAGGTCAATGATGATATTATGGAAATGGTTGAATTTCGGAGGTATAATGTTCTGGAGGATTTAACTTATTCAGACAAATACGATATTGTTTTCTGCCGCAATGTATTGCGTTTTTTTGATGCTGAGGAACAGAAAAAAATCATAGAAAAGATCTATAATAAACAGACAGAAGGCGGATTTTTATATCTTGGAATGGATGAGAAAGTAGCCGGGATGGATGAGTATTATGTAAAAGTTAACGGTTTGCCATGCCTTTATCAGGCAAAAGTCAAGCAAGCACCGCTGAAGATGGAAGAGACATCATCAGTACCGGAAGCCGAAGAAAAATCATCCTCCGATGTTACCAATGAAATGCCAAGCTTTAAGCGTCCGGCAACACTGGCTTATAAACATCCGGTTATTTCCGATGTTTTGAAAAAATAAAAAAATCCCCTTTGAAAAAATCAAAGGGGATTTTTTTTATTCCGGTTTAGAAAAGAAACCTGCGTAAACGTGAAGATTGTAATAATCCGCCAGTTTTTGGATAAGTTTCCAGTTGACGGCGTTTCTCCCGATTTCCACATTGTCCAATTCTCTTTGTTTGATATGTAAATCCATACAAACAACGGAAGAGTTTATTTTCCGTTTTTGCCGAACACGAAACAGATGTAACCCTAAAGACCGTTGAACAGCCTTAGAGATAAGTTTACTTTCTGATTGGTAAAAAAAGTTGTTTTTAATTTTATGTTCAGTCATTTTTCAAACTCCTTAATTTTGTTTTTAGTTAAACAAAACCGCCTTAAGATATTAAGGCGGGGAGTTGGAAACTGTAGTAGAACAGTCCGGGTTATTCGAGCATAGCCTTATTTCCCCAGCTCCCCAAAGAGGAGTTGTTCTTTTTTCTACTAGGAGCTTCCACACTCCGCAGTTCACCTCTGAACTGCAAAAAGGATGATAAAGCATAAAGATTAATTATTCAAGCCACAATCTCTCAGCTTGCACATTGATACTAACAGGGTGTCAAGGCAGATGCTCAACACCCGCTAATTGAGGCGATCAAACTGGCTCAGTTTGCCCGTGCCGGCTCGGCACGGTTACCCACAAAAAAAGCCTCTAAAACAAGAGACTTTTTTGATAAGGTACAATCTCATAAGCGGCAGGGAGAAGCCAACGAGCGTTTCAAGCCCCTTACTCTCCATAACTAACCGCCGCCCGTGCCGGCTCGGCACCACCCGCCGGGTACTATTTTTTAGGCTCGTCCGGATCTCTCAATACATAACCGCGACCCCAAACGGTTTCGATATAGTTTTTACCGCCGGAAGCTTTTTCCAATTTTTTGCGGAGTTTACAAATAAATACGTCAATGATTTTAAGCTCCGGTTCATCAATACCGCCATAAAGGTGGTTGAGGAATTGGTCTTTGTTGAGAGTGGAACCTTTGCGTAAAGATAAAAGTTCCATAATGCCGTATTCTTTTCCGGTTAAATGAAGTGTTTTTGTTCCGACAGTAACCGTCTGAGTGTCTAAGTTGACTTCAACATCGCCGGTACGAATAATGGAGTTGGAATGTCCTTTGGAACGTCTGACAACAGCTTGAATGCGAGCTAAAAGTTCGGCTTTGTCAAAAGGTTTTGTCAGATAATCATCGGCACCATAGCCCAAACCTTTAACTTTTTTGTCAGGTTCGGACAAGCCGGAGAGAATCAAAACCGGCGTGTTGACCTTGGCGGCTCTGAGACTCTTTAAGACTTCATAGCCATTCATGTCCGGAAGCATCAGGTCAAGAATGATAATATCATAATCATAAAGTTTGCCGATTTCGAGTCCGTCTTCACCCAAATCCGTTGTATCAACAATCATCCCTTCTTTTTTGAGCATTGTCTCAATACTTTGAGAGATGGCGTAATCATCTTCAACCAGTAAAACACGCATTTTCCAAGACCTCCAAAAATAAAAAATCCAATATGGTTAGATAATATCTCTTAAATTTTAATTTGTTAACTTTTTTAGCGTCCCTGTTAATAATTGTTAATAAAATTGTGAAATTAATCAAAATGCGATTATATTTGAAAGCAAAGGAGAGAAAATTTGTCGCTTTTATTGGATAATATCAATGATGAAGTCAATAAGATTGAAGACGGGGCATACTACGGAAAAGTAACCGCCGTTCAGGGGTTGTTTATTGAAGTTAGCGGAATCCGCACATCATTGACAATCGGCGACAGGTGCAATGTTTATACAACACACGAAAAAATCGTCCCTTGCGAACTGGTCAGCTTTAAGGGGGATAAACTTTTGTTGATGCCTTACGGCTCTCTGGAGGGAATAGGGCTGGGATGCCGTGTAGAGGTTGAAAACGCCGCTCCGGTCATTTATCCGCATATTTCCTGGTTGGGAAGAATAGTCAACTCGTTTGGCGAGGCCATCGACGGAAAAGGTCCTCTGCTGAAAGGGGCAAAGCCTTATTATATCAAGTCTTCTCCGCCTCCGGCTCAGTATCGTGATCGGGTTAAGGGAAAAGTTGATTTAGGTGTGCGTGCGGTCAATACGTTTCTGACAATCTGCAAAGGTCAACGTATGGGTATTTTTGCCGGTTCCGGCGTGGGAAAATCTACCCTGATGTCAATGATGGCTCGCCAGAGCAGTTCCGATGTGTCGGTTATCGGCTTAGTCGGAGAGCGGGGCAGGGAAGCCAAAGAGTTTGTGGAAGACGTGTTGGGGGCAGAAGGTCTGGAAAAATCCGTTCTGGTACTGGCAACGTCTGATGAAAGCCCGTTAATGCGTCGTCAGGCGGCTTATACGACGATGGCAATTGCCGAATATTTCAGAGATTTGAACAAAGATGTTTTGTGTATGATGGACTCCATCACTCGTTTTGCCATGGCTCAAAGGGAAATTTCTCTGAGTGTGGGCGAACCTCCGGCCTCCAAGGGATATACGCCGAGCGTGTTTGCGGAGCTTCCTCGCTTGTTGGAAAGAGCCGGTCCGGGAGCCACCGGTGGTGGAACCATTACCGGTCTGTTCACGGTTTTGGTGGACGGTGATGACCATAACGAACCGGTGGCAGACGCTGTTCGATCCATTCTGGATGGGCACATTGTTTTGGATAGGGCGATTGCCGAAAGAAACCGCTATCCGGCAATTAACATTCTGCGTTCCATTTCCCGTACCATGCCGGATTGTAATACCGAAGAGGAAAACGAGATTGTTTCAAAAGCCAGACGCTATATTGCCTCTTATGAGGATATGGCAGAACTGATTCGTTTGGGTGCCTATAAAAAAGGCTCAAATAAGGAAGTGGACGAGGCAATTTTTTATTATCCGAAGATTGAAGCTTTCCTCTCGCAAGGGAAAAAAGATAAAATCAGTCTGGCAGAAGGCTATGCCCAACTCAAAGAGATCTTGGATACGCCTTTTGTTTCCGAATAGAAATGGTTTCTAAATGAAAAATTCTCTGCAGACATTAACCCGTATTAAAAAGTTTGATATTGACGAACAGCGGAAAATTCTGGTCGAATATCAGATTGTGGAAGATAAATTGCTTAACGCGTTAAAAGTACTGAACGAGGAATTTGAACGGGAGAAATTGTTTTCCGCACAAAATCCCGGTGTCGGAAGTTTCGGGATGTATGTTAAAAAGTATATGCGGCAACGTGAGGAGTTGGAAACAGCTCTGGCTGATATCCGTGCAAAAATAGAACAAGTACAAGAGATTATTGCCGATATGTTCAAGGAACAGAAGACTTTTGAGATTGTGGATAATAACCGCCAAAAAAGAAAAATGAAAGAAGACGCTGATAAAGAACAGAAGATGCTTGATGAAATCGGAACCAATAACTATATAAAGCATAACAAATAAACTTTAACTCATAAAGGAGAATGCAAATGGCTTTTGATTTACCTCCTCTGCCTTATGAAATGAATGCGTTGGAACCGTATATTTCAGAAAGAACGATGGAGTTCCACTATGGCAAACACCACAAAGCGTATATTGATAATTTAAATAAGTTGATTAAAGATACCGAATTTGAAAATATGCCGCTGGAAAAAATAATTCAGTCGACATATAATCGTCCGGAATTTAGCGGAATCTTCAATAATGCCGCTCAAGCTTGGAATCATACGTTTTTTTGGAATTCTATGACACCGAACGGTGGTGGAAAACCGGAAGGTGAACTGTTGAATAAAATCGAAAAAGATTTCGGCTCTTATGAAAATTTCAGAACAGAGTTTAAAACTGCCGCAACCACACAGTTTGGCAGCGGTTGGGCTTGGTTGGTTGAAAAAGACGGTAAATTGACGGTTATGAAAACATCAAACGCTGACACGCCGATTGCACAAGGCTTGAAGCCGATTGTAACGGTGGACGTTTGGGAACACGCTTATTATCTGGATTATCAAAACCGCCGTCCGGATTTTGTGGATTCCTTCTTAGACCATTTGGTTAAGTGGAAATAGATAAGAAAAGCTTTATTTAAAAACCCCTTGAAACAAAGATTTTAAGGGGTTTTTAATATTTATGTGCATAAATATCAACGATGGTTTGATATTGACAAATTTTGTCTATAATGTTAAACTGTAAGAAATAACAAAGGAGAGTAGATATGGCTACTGGAAAAACATATAACTGTGGTAAAGAACTTAACAATCCTGAAGCATACAAAGCTTATGAAGCAGCTTTTGCAAAAATGAATGAAGGCTTGTCTCCGGCTACTCTTAAAGCAATGCAAAGCGGATTTGAAAAATAAGAGGAAGTCATGAATTATACAACTGAAGACAGTTTTATGATTGCGGAAGGAGCCGGCGGAAAATTATATATTTTCATGAAAGCCAAAAAAGATACTCCGGAAACACCTCGTATAATTTATGACGGTAAAGACCACGCTATTTTCTTAAGAAATCAGGAACAAAGAATCATTTTGGACTATATTCACCCGGAAGTCCGTGACAGCTTGCGAAAATCATTGGAAGTTATGGTTGTGGAAACGATTTTGGATAATATTAAAGAAAGTTATCCGGTCGGAATGCAAATGGTTGATTCTATACCCGTAGATTGGGAGAAAATCGGTCTCACAACATGGGAAAAAGCTTATTTGTCAGAAAGCGAACAGTAAAGATAAAAAAAGGCTTGCATTTACCTAAAAACTATATTAATTAGAAAACCATCTTCGGATGGTTTTGTTTTGTGCAAAATAATGCGAAGGGATAGACGGTCCCATCGTCTAGAGGCCTAGGACGCGGCCCTCTCAAGGCTGCAACACGAGTTCGAATCTCGTTGGGATCACCACTAAAAAACCCCGCCTTAATGGTGGGGTTTTTTAGTGGCTAAATCCCAATTGAGGTTCGGACGGGTAAAGTTCGAGACTGAACGGAGTGAAGGACGGCGTACATGAGCGGAGCGAATAGCCAATCTCGTTGTCGCAACTTGTTGCGAATATAATCAGATATTTATTTGGGAAGATTTTCCGAACTTGTTTACACAGAAGTCTTTGTTTTTCAATACTTTGAGTGAGTTGGAATCTCGTTTTGTTATTGGGACATATACAAACCTAATTTACAATGTCAATGAAGTTATTTTTTGATCAAATGACATCAATGTCACATAATGGAAATTTAATTGAAAAATCTGTTTTACAATCCCGAAGAATCACGACAATACAGTAATATTAAAAGAAGTTGGTAGTTATAACACATTGTGAATAGGTATTATTATGTTTAACTTTTAACATTGTTATGTCATAGGTTGAGATTAGAAATATTTATTAACTGCTTGTTTAAACTGTTCAAGAAAGAGTTGTTTAAAATAAGTTACATTATTTTGCTCATAAAACAAAATCACAGCTTTTTTATATTCTATCTCATCAACGCTTCTATATGAAAGCGGACAATAATCATTTGCAAGTAAAATTGCATTACTTAATATTCGAGATGTTCGTTTGTTTCCATCTTCAAACGGTTGAATATAAGCTATCATTAAAACCGCAATCAATGCCTTTTCTATCGGATTACAGGTCTTATTTATAATTTCTATCAAATTTTTTAGTGCCTCTTTTATTTGGTATGAGTTGTCTAATGGTTTATAGTTAGTTCCTACAATACCAACCATACCATTACGAATTCCGGTGATAACATCAAGCTCATTAACCAACAGTTTATGCAACTCTTCGATTTTGGCGATTGTTATATTTTTATAATATTCCGGAGCTTTCAACACAAAGTCCAATGCTTTCTTATGATTTAACACCATATTAGTTTCTTCTTTGGTTTTGCCTTTGGCCGAAATATTTTCATTTAATAAACGTTCGGTATCCAACAGAGTATAGGTATTTCCTTCTATTTTTGAAGATTTCCATGCAAGCTCAACAGTTAATCGCTCAAACTCTCTTTGTAACAAGGTTGGTGATAAGCTATCTCTTTTGGCTTTGTAACTGTTGTTTAACTTTTCAAGTTCTACTTTTTCTTTATCTGTTAATAAATTTTGCAATGCAGAAAAAATATCAAAATTAAAACCAATTGTGTGAGGAAGTCGTTCATCTTGGTCTTTGGAGAAATAAGTTTCAATATTTATATCGTTTAGTAAAGATACTTTAACTGAAGGAGCGTAAACGGTTGCTTTGGCTTGTCCTGATTTTTCAATATCACCATTACCCAAAAGTAATTTCAAATCTCTGGTAATAGTCATTTTTGTTGCGACATATCCCATTTTAGCAAGAAAAGTTTCAATATCTTCACGCTTTGATGTCGGATTATCTTTAATAAAATCTAGTATCAGTTCTTGACGTTTATTATACATTTTTGCTCAAATCGTAACATTTGTTATGCAAAATCGTAACATTGTTGTTACGATTAGTCAATATATTTTTAATTTTCAGTAAATTTTAACCATAAGACTCAAAAATCAGCCCAGAAACAAGTGATTTTCAATTTTATACTAGTTGCATTTTGGGAAGATTTTCCGAACTTGCTTGTGCAAAAGTCTTCGTTTTTCAATACGTTGAGTGAGTTGGACTCTCGCTTGAGTTTTGCTGTTGTTTTTTGTGGCTTAAATAAAATTAAAGGTTCCTATCTTGTATTAAAGAATTGATTGCATAAATTTATAAGGAGAAAAAATTAAAATCAGAGGAAAATAAAAATGAGAAAATACGACTTTGACGTTCTTGTAATCGGTTCGGGACCTGCCGGCATGACTGTTAGTGCGATGGCTTCTGAAATGGGGTTGAAAGTTTGCGTTGTGGAAAAGCATAATCCCGGGGGAGAGTGTCTGAATGTCGGGTGTATTCCGTCAAAGGCGATTATTAAAATTGCTGAAACAAATCCTCTGATGAAACATCCGTTTAAGCATATTCAAAAACATCTGTCTTTTATCAGAGAAAAAGACAGATCAGCCTTAATGAATCAAGCTAAGGCATACATCCAAAAAGGAGCTGCGGAATTTATTGATTCTCACACAATCAAAGTCGGTAACGAAAAGATTAGTGCCAAAAGGATTTTTATTGCAACCGGAACAAAACCTTCTATTCCCCCAATTGAAGGAATAGAAAAAATAGATTATTTAACCAATGAAAATTTATTTAATCTGGATGAAATTCCGGAAAGTATGACAATCATCGGAGGTGGAGCTATAGGCACGGAAATGGCTGAAGCCTTTTCTAAGCTGGGATGCAAATGCACTATTGTTCATAATGAAGAACATCTTTTACCTCAGGCGGAGGAAAATGCCGCCAGAGAACTTGAATCCGCTTTTCATAAACAAGGCATAAAAGTTTATAATTCGGAAGCTATTGCCAAGGTTGAAAAAAAGGGAAAGCAAATAATTTTATCAACCCGTTCCGGTAAAAAAATATCATCTGAAAAACTTTTGGTTGCTGCCGGAAGAAAATGTGATTTCTCTGAACTTAACCTTGAAAAAGCAGGGATAATTTATGCTAAAAACGGGATTAAAACAGATAAATATTTACGCACTTCTCAAAAGAATATTTATGCTGTCGGGGATTGTAACGGAAATTTCCTTTTATCACATGCGGCAATGCATCAAGGAATGATTGCCCTGATGAACTCAATGCTGCCGTTTCCTTTCAAAAAAGATATTAAAAAATTTCCTACCCCTTGGACTGTTTTTACAACCCCTGAAGTATCTGCTGTCGGTATGACGGAAAAAGAACTACTGGCAAAGAAAATAAAATATGAAGTGATCGAATGCAAATATCAAAATTATAGTGCGGCGATTGCCGAAGATATTCCGGAAGGCTATGTGAAAGTATTTGCTTCAAAATACGGAAAAATATATGGGGCCTCTATTGTTGGAAAAAATTCCGGAGAACTGATTAA
Source organism: uncultured Azospirillum sp. (assembly GCA_964521455.1). Classification (GTDB taxonomy): domain Bacteria; phylum Pseudomonadota; class Alphaproteobacteria; order RF32; family CAG-239; genus JAGAJR01. The sequence continues at coordinate 6,243 of CAZFRT010000013.1, read as the reverse complement.
TGAATGGACATTGGCAATTCAAAACAATGTTGGACTATGTAAAATCGTGATGACGATGCATTCCTTTCCAACAATGGGATTTTTAAGCAAACGTGTTGCCGAGATATGGATGATGAACCGTATTAAGTCAAATTTTACAAAGAGAATAATTAGCTTTCTCAAACATAAATGATGAAAAATGATTTCCCGCGATAATACCGAAGAAACTAAGGTGGTAAAAGCTCGTAAATTGTGAGTGAAGCATCACCGTAGGTTTATTCCAAGCTAATCCCTTGTTTGGATATTAGGGAAAAAACTTGTTTTGTCTTCGTTTCCTTCAATGAAGACAAGATTTCTTTATGTAAAACCGAAAAAGGAACTCTTGTATATTCTCCTTTTTGAATTTTCATTACACTATTCATATATTTTGACTTTAATTGCTTTAAATATTTTTGACGAAACACATCGTCTTGTTTCATTTGTGCAGCTAAAGAAGCCAGTTCTGCAAGTTCTTCATTAGAACAGTTCTTGCACAAGTTAGTTACAAGATAAACAACATCCTCATATTTAGAGTTATTTTCCATTTTAGCCTCGTTTTTGGGGTTTGTATTTATTAATATAACGATTTAAAAATTCAGACATCTCATTATTATTTTCTTTTGTATTTCCCTGATTTTCAGAATCATTATATTGTAACTGCGGACACTTACCTGTTTTCACATCAACAGCAGTATAAAAATCCAATACACCACGATAAACCCTATCCACATTAAGGCTCTTTGATGTTGCTAATCCTTTGAGTTGTTCTACATCATGTGTATTATCCTGAAAAGGAAAGTAAGATAATCCGGCAATTATTTCCGCTGAATTTGTGCGGAAAAATTCAGTATCCTTTTCTATTTCATTATGATGTTTAGGAAATTTGTATGCAAATTCAAAAGCGGCCTTTTTTAGTAATGCATCTTGCGTTCGAACCAGAGCGGCAAGTCTTTGAAGCACCTCATTATCATCTCCTGTTGAACCATTAACCAGGCGTTGTCCATATGTTTTCTTAAAATAGCCGGGATTTAAAGATTGATGTTTTCCGGTTTCATTACCGGCAATCATGGCTAAACCTGTAAACTTATCAAAATTTTCTTCACTAAGAAGTTCCCTGCGTTCTTCCTGTTTTAATTTCCGGCTCCAAAGCTCGTTCACTTCATTATGTAGCTTCAGAAGTGAAACAGCGTCTGTAAAATTCATATCGCGGATAGTTTCACATTCAGCTTTGTTAACAGAAAGGGTTGATGTCGAAGATTGCTTTAATGTCAGTAATTTTCCCAAAATTTCACTTTTATTTTCCGGATTTAAGCCGATTAAAGATGTTTCATACTTTTTATTCAGTTTTTTCAATTCATTCAGGATATATTCATTCTTTTGTTTCAGATCTTGTGGAATATCTTGTTTTTTGAGTGAATTTTTTTCTTCCAATGAAAATTTTGCATGCATTTTCATGGCACAAATCGTTGCCAAGCCTTCTAGCAGTCGGTGAGCACCTCGTTTAATACCGCATTCTTTTGCCTGCTCACTCATAAAGGTCGTAATATCTTCTGTGCTGATTTTTTCAGGAGTTTTCTTCTTCTGTTCAGATATTGTCCTCTTTAAATCAGGGAATGAATTAAACAGGATTTTAATATCCTCATTCGTCAAAATATCAGCAGAATCATTTTGTGCCATGGCATTTATCCTTATTTATAATTTTACATAATACTATGATTTTTAGACAAAATCAATGCTTTATATTTGTAAAAAAATAAGTAAGTTTTCAAGAAAATTAGCAAATTAGGCATGACTTTCCGAGATATATTCTTGAAAACAGCGACAATCCCAGTTTATACCCCGACGGATAATTTTAGCAGGAGTTCCGGCTAAGATACAACCCGATTCATCAAATTTCTTATTAATCAGAGAACCGGCTGCAACAACGCAATTATCTGCAATACGACTTCCTTTTAAAATGATACAATTTGAAGTTACCCAAATGTGATTGCCGAGAACAACTTCTTCCGGTTCATTTAATATTTCTCCGGTAGCTTGGTCAAACAGAGTATGTCCGTCTCCGTTGCGAATAAGGGTATTTACCGCAAAGAAACAATCATCACCAATGGTTATGCCGGAATTTTGTTTTTCTTTGGCATAACAACGAAATCCCGGACTGCAAAGGACATTTTTTCCGATTTTAATAAAATTGGAATTTTGGAGCAAAAAAACGGCTTCATGGTAACGAACATCGCTTGAACCGCATGAGAAATTGCAATTATTACCTTTGATGTTAATCAGAGTGTCCGTAAAGCTGTTCGGAGCTCCAATGGTTATAGAGTTATTATTGCCGTTGATAACAATATCAAGCCCTATAATTCCTTCATTTGGGGTAAGAAGATGTTTTTCACCATTTTTAATAACAAAAATCTGATTGTTTTCTCCGTTAATTTTATAAGGAATATAACGCTCTGTGATTAAATCATCCATCAGAAATCTCTCTATAAATTTAATTGTTCAAACAGCATATTATAAAAAAGATGAATATTATCTTAACTGCATTCCGCGAAACCGCAAATAATGTATGTTTCATCCGTTATATTATAATCGTTTCCAGGTGCGTTGTTTATTTTTTTCTTCTTTGTCACGGAAGGCTTGTTCTAAGTCAATGTTATGCATATTGGCTAAAGAACAAATATAAATAAAAACATCGGCTAATTCTTCGGCCACATTTCCGACAATGGAACCTGAACCGATTGAACCGTATTTTGAATTTTTACGGATTGCAGAGATAACTTCTCCACATTCTTCAGCCAAAAGGCAGCATTCGTAAAATTTATCGTCGGTATTAAAACCGCGTTCTTGCTTCATCTGTAATACATAATTTTGAAAGTCTTTTAATGTCGGATTAGATTTAAGTTTTAAAGTCATGTTTTGTATCCTGATCGTTTAATCAAAAACATCAACCCGGCTGGTTAGAGGGTGATGAAAATAATTTTTAGCTGAAACAATGTAAGATAATAGAATTTTTTTATAAAAGACAATAGAAAAAAGTTGACGAAAAAATCTTTTGTGCTAAAACATAATAACTTAATCTGATTTTTCTGTTTTTAGAAAATAATATAAACGCTTCATGCGTCTAAGTTTCTTTATTATTTCACTTAATCTAAACTTTAACAATCATGAAAGGTTTAATGAAGGTTATTGCCATGCTTGTCATCGCAGTAACAGTTGCATCCTGCAACAAGAAAGAAGAGAGTGTACCCGTTCCCGTTCAGGAACCAGTGAAGGAAGTTTATCAGCCCGTGCACCAGAAGCAGGACATCGACCTGAAGAAAGCACGGAAATACAACTACTTTCAGGCACCCACGGCTCAGCCGGCGAAAAGTGTTACAGTCGACTACGATCAGAAGACACCCTATGCCCGCCCCATCACCGTGAAGTATTCCTATGCCAACGGCGATACGTATACTTTCGTCATCCCCGCTGACTTCGGTCTTTGGAAAAACCAGACCGGCAAGTTCAGGGGAGTATCTGATGCCGAAGGCACCGTATGGTTGCAGGGACAAAGCAAGAAAGGCCGCTTTATGGAGTTCGTCTTCTATGGAGATCCGAAGTATAACGGAAAGAAGATCAAGCCGAACTCGTATCGCAATCCCCCGGCAGGAGAGATCAAATACCGCAAGTGAGTTTCTCCTCCCGCTGAACCTAAACAGGGGCTCCGTCATCGTATGATGTCGGAGTTCTTTTTTGTATAAAATCTTATAAGAAATATTTAATTCTTTGCAATGTATATTGATATATAATAGAGAAACAAAATGAAAAGTATTGAAACGTTATTCGCCGATAAGTCTTTTGATACAAAAAAACTCCTTGCTTTTGGTTTTGAACTAAAAGAAGAGGGGTATGTTTATATTACCCGACTTTCAATACCGAATTTTGAGATTAAAGTTTCCGTAAAAAATGATAAAATAATTGCTGACGTATTTGATACGGAGACCGGAGATATTTATGTTTTGGTTAAAATTCCTGATGCGGTAGGGGCTTTTGTCGGAAAAATAAGATGTGAATTTGAAGAAATCCTTTCAAATATCTGCGAACAATGTTGTGTGTCAAATATTTTCAAAAACAGTTTCACTCATGAAGCCATCCGCTATGTAAAGAATAAATATCAGAACGAATTAGAATATTTGTGGCCCAAATTTCCTAAAAATGCTGTTTTTCGCCGTAAGGATAATGCTAAATGGTATGCCGCAATTTTGACTGTTACAAAAGATAAACTGGGTATTCGGTCTGATGAAGAAGTTGAGATTTTGGATTTGCGGGGAAAACCGTCAGATATTGAACAACTGGTGGATGGAAAAAACTATTTTCCGGGATGGCACATGAATAAAAAACATTGGTTTACGATTTGCCTTGACGGCAGCGTTTCTCTTAATGAAGTTTTCCAAAAAATTGATGAGAGTTATCTTTTGGCAAAGAAATAATTAAGAAATAGCATCTGAGATTATTGATGTTCGATAGCTGTTCGTAATGTTTTTTCCAAGTTCATGAAAAATTTTCTGGGAAGAAAGAAGTTTGCTGATAAGATAGTTTTTGTTTGAGCTGTAAGTAAAGTCTGATTTTAGCTTATAGTAGTAGTCATGCATTTTTTGAAGGCTCTCTTGAGAGTAAACATCTCCGTTGATAGTTAAATTTCCCATAAATCGATATATTTCTTCTAACTTTTCAAAATATCCGGATACTAAGTTTCCGACCGTCATTTCTTCTGAGATAATATTGGAAGGGCGGTTGATCCAACAGTTGTTTTTGAGAGAATAAAGCCCGAACAGATGATTGGGAAAATCAGGAAGGAAATTTTTGCTTCCGTCAAGAATGTTAAAATCAATATGCCTGCCGTCGAGTTCAAAATAATAGCCTTCGTTATTAAAAGCAGAAAATAATGAAATCAGAAAAAGCATAAGCAGGTACTGATCCTGAGAGAGAAAAGTACAAGTTTCATTCTTTACAATAATGGAGATATCAATGTCGCTGTCAGGGTGGTATAAATAAGATGCTGATGAACCGGCTAAAACAATATCTTTAACAATCAGACCTGGAAATTTTACTAAGGTCTTATTTATGATAAAATCGGCTTGTTTCAGTAATCTTAAACGAAGATTTTCTTTCATGTTTTGTTGTTCATCAAACAAAAACTCTGTGAGAATTGAGTGAGGATGCAGCAAACGAAAAGCCTCATTATCAATATTAAGGAAAGGATTCATGTTATTTGTCTCCTTGAGATTGTAAGCTGTTTCGTAAGGCCAAAGCTGCCAGATATCCCAAATCTTGAATTTTATTTTGAGAACGAAGGAGTTTATAAGTAAGGTTACTCAATCGGGAAGAAAGCTTTAGCCTGTTGATGATTGAGTTATAAAAAATGATAAGGTTTGTAGCCTGTTCTCTTGTATAACACTCCTTTTCTATTTTAAGATCTTTCAAAAAGGCGTTAATCTCTACCAGAGATTGGTAGTAAGTCTGAATAAGAGAAGCCATATTAATATGAGGAGGAATAATTTCGGCAGGTTTATAATAACGTATCCATCGGTTATTTAGGATGGAATATGCATTGGAGAATCTATCTTTATCATCTTTACCAAAACCAATGGTTTTTAAAATAATGTCCATGGATTTTCCATTCAAAGAAAATACTTCTCTGGGGAACATGTTTAAGCATAATTTTTCTGTAAAATAAAAAAGTTTTTTCGGATCCTTATGCAGAAAAGGGCAATTTTTATTTTTAACAACAACAATCACATCAAGATCAGAATCTTCGTGATAATAAATAGACGCTAAAGAACCTACAAGACAGATGTCTTCAATGGCTATACCGTCAATTTTATTAAGTGTTTTTTTTATGATGAAGTTAACAATTTTCAAAATAGCCAGACGTTTATCTTCTAACATCTTTTCGTCGGCATCAAAAAGAAAAGGTGTTAGTTGAGAATGTGGGGTCAGTAATTTTTTAGCAGCTTGTAAAAGAGGAGCTTTTATAGCCATATCAGGAAACCTTCGTTAGATTGTGAACGTATGAATCTGTAATGTATTTTTTTAATTGATAAGCTTCACCGCTTTTTACAAAAGCTCTGTAAAGAATATAATTTAAATCATATTCTTCAGCGAGGCTTTCTCTTTCTGCACTTAAAGCATCATTTACACCGAGAGGGTCGGGAGTTCGAACCTCTCAACTCCCACCAACCAAAAGCC
>CAZFRT010000012.1:0-19946 GCA_964521455.1 uncultured Azospirillum sp. | reverse complement strand
AACCGACATAAGCACCACCGACCGCACGGGTAAGGATTTCCGCACCGCGGTGACGGTCAAAGAAGAACACTTTCAAATCCGGGTGCCGCATTGCCTGTCCGGCCAAAAAAGTCAGCAATGTTGTTTTACCTTGTCCGGTCGGACCGATAATACAACAGTGGGCAACCGCCGCATCTTCCGAAGACACATGGAATTGGAAACGATAAGCAGAACCAGAAGTCGTACGGAATACGGAAATGGCTCCCGGCCCCCAGTCCGACTTAGCAAAACCTTCAGACGGCTTATCAAACGAAATTGCCATAGCCACTACTCTGGACAAATAACGATATGTTCTCGGATAAGTTTCATAAGTAGGAAACTGATTAAAAAATGCCGCTTGTGCAACCCAGCCTTCTCTAACCGGCGTTACACTGAACAAACGACAAATTCTCTGAACTTCTCCTTCACCGAACTCAATCTCTTCAGGACTATCACCACGGATGATTATGGTCATGGAATATTCGGTTAAAGCCTGATAATCGGCATCACTATCTTCAATTGCCTGCAAGGCTTCGCTGTATTGGTTAATCACATCCGGAGAAAAGCTGGTCATAGCCGCCATTCTTTGTTGTTGCATCAGTAAACCTCGGGCATATGGCTTGAAAATCGGCTTAACATTGTGCAAAAGCGTCAATTCGCAGTCAATAGACAGCAGGGAGGCAATCATTCCCTCATCCATATAATCTCCGGAAGAGCGGATACCCATAGCAATCGCTAATTTTTCGCGTTCTCCGGAGAAAAAGCGGATAACTCCCTTCTCACCGGTAAAATGGATATGGTCCGAAGTCAACAGTTGATTCATATGAAAACCTTCAGCCCCACGAACTTTCGGAGCCGGTTTGGAAATCGGACTGCAAATCTTACTGAAAACACTAAGCGGACTGTCAGCGGCGGGACTGTCTTCCGTTTCATACATCGGTTTTACGCCATAATCGTTTAAAGTCGCCAACAGAGCTTGAGAAGCGTAGTTTAAGTCTTTCAAGGCTTCCGGGCGGTCGGCAACACTGAGAATAATATAGTGTTGATTGCTGTAGACCCTGTCCAAATTATTTTTCCAAGTTTCGGAAATTTGCTCCAACAGTTGATTATTAAAATCACCTTCCACCTCTTCCAAAGGAATACGTTCCCGAAGCGTAATCACTCGACAAACAACTTGCAAATCGGACATTCCGTCAATCCACGACTTGCGAGCCTCCATCATCGACAGGTTTTTCTCATCGGTTACAAAGGATAAGTCCACCCCTTCCACTTTAAAGACGCGGGCAAAAGAGTTATTATAGCACCGGATTGTAATCCCGTCAGACATCAGTTTGTTAAACGGCAGAAAGTCTGCAACCCGAGACTCATGCGGCTGCGGCAGAATCAAGCTTCCCAGCTTTGTTGCCCACAAGCCGGCAAAAGCTGCCGCCGAAACAAAACCTATGACAGCAACGGCAACTTCAATATTACTCAAACCTTGTACAAACGTACTAAAAAAATCAAAATCAGGGTGCAAATTTATTCCCCTTTTCTTTATAGAGGTTAGTGGTTGTTTTGTGAGTCTGTCCATACGCTTGAATCATGGTGGAGATGTGCGGGTCGCGAACGCCTAAAGCCACCGCCGCCAAATGTCCCAAGACAATACTTATCAAAAACACAATCGGGTTAACATCCATAACACCAATGAACATAAACATAATCGGAAACTGAACACCGAGATTCATAAGCACAGGCAAAAACGGCCCCCATAATATCTTCGGGGGATTAGCCACGGCTTTTAATATCATTTCCCTCATATGCTCATCCCTTTTATATTCATTTTGATTCTATGGCAGTTGTTTTTTATATGCAAGGAAAAGCATATTTTATTCACTTCCCTCGTACAAAAAAACAGAGTACACCTTATTATAAAGTATACTCTGTTTTGGTTAATGAGTAGTTAAAGCAGGTTAATTACCCTTTTTACTCTGCCCACTTATTGCATTTTTTAGTATTGATATCAGATGCTAAACATTCATGACACTTGTTAGTCGCTGTATCATATTTTCCTTCTTTAGCTTCACATTCTTCTTTTGCTTTATCATCTGCTTTAGCTGGAGTAGACTCTGGTGATCCTGAAGATGATTTCTTTGCTAAATCCGTAACAGAAGCCGTGCCACCATGTGTTACTTTAGTGTTACTCTTATCAACATCAATAACATTACCGTCCTTGTCATAGGTTGTTACCGTACCGTTAGAGTTGGTTACAACCTTTGAACCGTCCGTATTTCTAACAACTGTTGAACCGTTTTGGGTTGTCGCAGTTTTGGTACCATCCTTAGAAGTTATGACCACAGTACCGTCAGCATGTGTAGTTTTAGTACTACCATCACCACGAAGTTCAGACTTTCCATCTTTGCTTGTAGTCACAACATATTGATCACTGGCCTTATAAGCAGCCTCTTCAGCGGCGGCTTTTTCTTCACGTTTTTTACCTTCACTCTTGAAGTTAAAGTTTTCATCGCCCATCATACCGATACCTTCACCAACACCGGTTGCGGCACCCATGGCAGCACCCAAGATATTACCCAAAGTTCCGCCGCCAATGTCGTTACCCATAGACATACCGTTCTGGGCTGCATTTGCTGTGTTAGTTACAGCATTGCTGACATTATTGGTAATATTACCGACTTTGTTAATACCGGACATAATGGTTGCCCCACCACCTTTACCGTCATTATCAAGCCAGTTTTGAATACCGGTTTTTCCGCTTATCTTACCACCGCCCTCAACAGCTTGCTTCAAACCTTCATATTCAGCCATTTGATCTTCATTACACTTTCCGGTTGTGCACTGGTCTTTAAGCTCTGCATATCTTTGTTGAGTTTGTGCACGTCTTTCACGATCTTCCGCACTCATACCTGCCAACTTAATATCTTCAGAGATTCCTCCAATATTAGCGGCCAAATTATTAGCCAATAACTGTCCGGAGTTCATAATATTTCCGGTTGCTCCGGCCACAGTTGTCATTGTATTCAAAATACCATCCAAACCACCTTCACCGTTTTTAATCGCATTACCAATTGTTTTGGCATTATTGACAACATTTTCCACGGTTGCTTTAGTTGTCTGGTAAGCACTATGAGCTTTTTTCACTGCACTGATACCGGACTGGATTGAGCCTTTCAAATCACTCAAGCTCCATTTCTTTGATGCTTTACCGGTTACCACAAGTTCAGGAAGCTCACAACCATCATCTGTTTGAGTACAATGAACAGTATTATCCGGTTTTTCATGACCATCTTTTAAATATTCCCCAAATTTCAGGCTTTCATAGTCTCCATCATACCCAAAATATCCGATAAAACTTCCCATCATTGACAGTAAGAATAAAGATATACAAATTTGGGCGAAGTGCTTCCAGCTGATTTTGTTGAAAATAGCCGACCAAGCAAAAGCTATCAAACCAAAACCGGCAAAGATATACAAAATTGTACGTAAATCCGCTAAGGTCGTGATGGCCTTACAAGCGATGATCTCAAAGATACCATTAGCACCTTCACATCTTTTCGGAGCTGCGTTTGCTTCTGCAATACCACCTTGATCAGCATCAGCGGCGTCGGCAAGAATATCACCATCATCCGCTCCGGCTCCGTCCACAGCATCTTGGGCAGCTTGGGCGGCGGCAGCCTCATCAGCACGTCGCTGCGTTGTACCGTCAATATCTTCACGCTGTTTTTTTGCCGCCTCGGCAGCAGCTGCAGCGGATTCTTGTTTAGCCAGAGCTGCTTGCAATGCAGCTGTATCGCATTTTTCCGGATTTTTCTCACATTTTTCTTGTAATTTTTTTACTTCTTTATCTGCTTTTTCTTTATCTTTATTAGCACTTTTTTCATTTTTTTCCGCAGCTTTAATTACTTTATTATCTGCCTTTTCTTGAGCTTTACGAGCCTTTTCTTCTGCCTTAGCCTTTTCTTTATCTGCCTTTTCTTGAGCTTTTTGAGCCTCTTTATATCTTTTGGCATCAGCTTGGGCATTAGCAATATCATTATTTGCAGCAATCATTGCTTGTTGTGCATTTTCAGCACCCGTAGTGTCCCCCGCAGCCAAGGCCTTTGACAAAGCCGCACTGGCTTCTTGTTTTTTCTTATTAGCGGCAGCTATACGATCAGCACTATCATCTTCGCCAAGTGTTCCGCCTTTTTTGGCCGCTTCAGTAAATCCTGTTTCATCCGTTTTACCACCATCGTAGTTATTTAGATAATTCCATTTTTCCTGAATAGCTTTTCCACCTTTATCAGCAGCCTTACTATTGGCTTTTTGAGCCTTTTCCTCAGCATTTTTATTTCCTTTTTCTGCCAAAGCTTTCAGCTCTTCACAATTTTTCAGCTCTTGTCCGGTTTTTCCACTACAATCCACTTCTATGGCATAAGACGGGTGGGCATAGACAGCTATTGCTGAGAACACAACAGCCGCTGCTACTATTTTTTTGATTTCCTTAAGGTTAAACATAGCACCCTCCCTATCAGTCCTAAACATTTAAAGTCGGTTATTATTTTATGCCTGTTGAGTCACCGCTGATTAATGTATCCGTTATCATTGAATCTGTTATGGTTCTGTCTCCGACCATATAATTGATAATAACACCGGTTGTTGCGATGACGAACAAGCCAAGAGCTATAGCCACAAGCCATTTCCAGTTTAAGTTTCCAAAGAAACCACCAATTGCAACAGCTGAAATACCAAAGCCGGCAACCGCATAAATAATTTCACGCATACCGGAGAAGATACTGCCACCCTTGGCTATCAGGTCTGAAAACAACCCGGTATTTTCGGCAGCAAATGAATCTGTTGCGAATAAAACTGAAGAAACCACGAACATCACAACAGCCATCATCAGGAAGTTCTTTAATTTTACGCACAACATCTTAAAGTCCTTTTCATCTATCATATTCATTGCATTTTTCAGCAGATGAGCAAAAGGGAGAGATTGTGGTCTATTTTTATTTAAATTTTCCATTTTCCCCTCCCTTTGTAATTCATGCTCTCTTATTCGGCGTAAGACTAGATATCACCGAATGTGGTTTCAAGACCTGCATCTCTTGAACCTGTTGCGTATTCAACGATTGAACCGGCAGCAGCAAGAATTGCCAAACCAACGGCCAAAGATGCGAACCATTTCCAGTTTACTTTACCGAAAATAGCGGCCCAAGCCAAACCTACCAAACCGAAACCACCGACAATGAAGATGATGGTTTTAACGGATGTGAACACGCTTTTAGCTTTGGTTTTAGCTGTATCCATCAAAGTGTTACCGTCTGCGGCAGCTGAAGCGTCGCCTACGAAAGCCATCGCCAAAATGAGCACCATGCAGCTCAGTGTCCAAATGTTTTTCTTTAAAAATTGCATAATCTTTCTCCTTAAATTAATTTAGCAAAACTTCTTATACTCTTTTAGGATAGCTAATTTTTAACTTTTTTACCAGCAATATTCTTTCACTCTAAAAAAGCATAACAAGTTGATTTATAATAATATTTTTCCCTGTAACAAAAAATTCACAGTTGTTAAGGAAGTATAAACACCTTTATTCTTACACCTCCAATGGTAAATATTTCTCTAATAAAACAGAATTATATCTAAAAAAGAATCCACAGATTTTGTGTATAAATTTATATCTTCTTGCCAAGAGTCGCATATTGAATTATCAAGGGTTTAGAGGGGTTTTGATTTTGATGAAAAAGACAAGTTTAAAAACTTTTGTTTGCAGCTTTGTTTTTTCTCTGTTTACAATTTTTACGGTAAACGGAATATATTTTCGTAACCGCTCTGTTCATACGGACAACCTTGAAATTTCAAATAAAAACATCACCCTTTTCTTAAAAAAAGAACTGAAAAGCACAGTTTCTTCAAAGGTTATTCCTATCAAAAAAATCTCTCTGTCTCTTCCTCAAAAAACTGCATCAACACATATGTTCGAGCAGGAAAACATCCCTCTGACTTTTGAAAAAGAAAACGGAGAAGAGTTTGTTTTAGCCCAAACAATCGAAGCGGAAAATCTTGATGAAACCCCTCTCATTCCGTTGGAAATTGATCGGAGACTAAGGCAAAAAACAAAAAAAATTGTCGACAATTTTGAGCAAATCATCCACAACTCCCCTCCTGTGGATGAAAGCGAAATAATTATCGCAAAGGATGACAGCAAAATAAAACTTATTTCTTCTCAAGATGAAGCACCGGGATTTGAAAACAAATCTCCGGTTGGTTTGCTTCCGGAACAAGCCGGAGAGGAAGAGCCGTTTCTTGTTGCCACAGCAAAAACACCAAACAACTTAACCCCTTATAAATCATCCGCAAGCACCGTGTCCGCTCCGATTGAGACCGCAGACCTGCTTATTCCGATTGAAAGAGACGGAACTCAAGCCAAATTAACCGGAGAAATCGAGATTGTCAGTACTCCTGACGAAAGTCAACTGGCCATGACCTCTAAAAACGTACCGATTAAAAGTATGATTTCAGCAACAGCGAACTCCTCTTCAGAAGACAATTCGTCGGATAAAGAATGGAAGACCATGGCCGAGCAAAACAATGCTAACGAACCTTGGCTCGTCGCCAAAGGCACAAAGCACCCTAAAAACAAGCAGGTTTTGGATCAAAAATATTACAAAGACGGCGAAGCTTCCAACATTAAAGAAGCCCTAAATGCCCAAACCATTCTTCCTAAATCCGACAACGAGATTCAGGTTGCCGATTCAGGCATGGTCAAAAACATTCTAATTCCTATTCCGGAAGATATTCTCAATGATGAAAATTTAACGCCGCAGTTGGTTTCTCCGAATTCAGATGAAAAGGTCGCCTTAGAAAAAGAAGTTACGGAAAAAGAAGACACCCCAAAAAATCAAATCAAAATTGAAGGCAAAGAAACTCCTGTCGCCTCCACACCTAAGACCAGTAACTTTTTGAAAAGTATTACCTCTATTTTTTCCGGTACTGACGACAAGAATACCGAGCAAAGCACAAAGGAAAAAGCAGTTGTTCAAGATGACGAAATAGAAGACAATTTCTTCAACAGAATATCCGGAAGAATAAAGAAATTTAGTGCGTCTCAGAAAATTCTGCCGACAGAAATCAGATTATCTTTCCAACCGAACAGAGCAGAAATATCCGGACAAACATTAAAGTGGATACAAGCCTTTGCCAACAAAACTCTTGAAGATTCAACCATTGGACTGGAAATCAGGATTGACGGAACCAGCTCTTTTGCTTTACAGCAAAAAAGGCTAAATCTCTTACATAATATATTAACCAATAAGGGTGTAGAATACAGCAAAATCAACACTGTATTTACAACACGAGAACCAAATTCATTTATTATAAGAACAGTAAGAATTAACAACAACTTTAATGGGAGCAAGGAAGAAAATAATCGCAGCATACAACAATATTATCAGCAATGGTAACCATTGGTAATAACTGAAGTGTCATGCTTGATTATTTAATTTTCAATATGTATGATAGGTAAAAATATGACAAAATACAGCTTAGGGATTATAAATATGGACTCAAAAATAAGGTTAGCCTCTTGTTTTATCGGATTATTTTTAGCCACCGCCTGTGCCGGTTCAATGGCTGAGCCGATGGAGGAGCTTCCTGATAATGTTCCTTGTCCTGATGCCAGCTGCCAAGGCGGAAGTTTTGACGCAACCGAAAAATCTGACCGTGATTTTGTGAATTATACAAGAGTAGCCGCTGATTATAAAGAATATGGCGAAAGATCTCCTCGTGATCAGAATATTGTTCAATCGGGAGCAGGAAGCAATATGTCGTCTTCTATTCCTCCTGCCATTGAGGATGAGGTTGTCGACTATGAAGAAGAGATAAAAATTACGGAAAACAGTGGGAACGGGAACAGCAACAGCTATTCCGCAGAAGATCCTGTTGAAGATTGGTTGGCTGAAGAAGGACAGTCTCTGAAATCCCTGTTGACGGAATGGAGCGAAAGAGCCGGTTGGAGATTGATTTGGAAAAGCAACAGAAACTATACTTTAACGGCAGGTGCTATGTTCCGCGGCCGTTTTGCCGACGTTAGCTCAGCACTTATCAGAGCTTTTGCCAGAGCACGTCCGGCTCCGATTGCAACATTTTATAAAGGAAACCGCGTCTTGGTTGTAGAGACAATGGAGGATGAGAATGCATATGAATAATTGGGCAAAATGTAGTTTAGGCGTAGCACTTGCAGCGTTAATCGCCTCTTGTTCACTATCTACCAGTTTGGACGCTACAATTGAGCGGGAGGTTGAGGCCGCCACTCAATTAAAAGAAGCTGCTAAAATACCGACAAAACCCGCCAGCGATGATCTTGTGCGGGTGAAAAACGATATTTGGCTCGGCGACACCAGTGAAATTGAATATGAAGGAGAACCTATTCCATCCTATTTGGAAGGAAAAGACGGAATTACATTAATCAGCAACCGTCCGATTACATTATATGAAATCGGCGATATGATTAATAAAATTACGTCATTGAAAATCAGATATGCTCCTCAGCTTGAAGAAGATGCATTGAAAACTGCGGCATCCAACAAACCTAATCCGGAAACAATCAATGCCGATTGGACGGAACCTAGCAAAATGCTGGTTTCATATCAGGGACCTTTAAGCGGTTTGCTGGATGAAATTTCATCTCGTTTCGGCATTTGGTGGGCTTATGAAAAAAAGGAAATTTACTTCTATAAGTATATTACCAGAACATTTGTTCTCTATTCTCTGCCAACCAAACCGACTTTGAACGTCAATGTCGGAGGTTCATCTTCCGGAAGCGGCGGAAACTCTTCCATCGGGTTGTCCAGCTCCATTTCCATTGAATTGTGGGGTAATATTGAAAAATCCATTACATCCATGATTTCCAAAGATGCCAAATTAACTTTGGATCCGGCAAACGGAACAATTTCGTTGACAGCAACACCTAACGATATTCGCAAAGTGGCAAAATTTATCAACGAACAAAATGCCCGTTTGTCCAGACAAGTTGCCATCAGTGTTAAAGTTTTGCAGGTTAACATTGAAGACAGCGACCAATACGGTTTGAATCTTAATGCCATTTTTGACGACAAGAACAAACTTTCAGGCACAATTGCCAGTGTTCCGGGATTGGGAAGCGACGTAACCAACAATCTCAGCATGAAAGTCTTGTCCGGAGATTGGACGATTGACGGAGCCATTCAAGCTTTGTCAACTCAGGGAACTACAAACCTGATTACAAGCGGCACGGTAACCACTTTGAACAACAAACCGGCACCTATCCAGGTTGTTAGAAAACAGAACTATATTTCTGAGATTACAAAAACCAACAGTGGTGGCGATGCCAGTTACTATGATATTTCAACAGAAACCGAAGAAATCGAAACCGGTTTTACCATGGATATTTTACCGCGTATTTTGGAACACGGACGTATGCTGTTGATGTTTAATCTGACCTTGTCCGACCTGATTCAGCTTGAAAGAGTTGATTTGGGCGGTAGCGGAGATGCTTCCAGCGGTCAATACATCCAAAACCCTGTTATCGAATCAAGAGGATTTACACAGGAAGTTGCTTTGAAATCCGGCGAATCTTTGATTTTGACAGGTTATGAGCGTGTTGAAAATGAAGCAAACAAAACCGGTGTCGGTTCTGCCGAAAACTCTTTGCTCGGCGGTACGGCAACGGCTAAAAAGACAAGAAACATTTTGGTTATTATCTTAACTCCGGTTGTTTTGGATTCACCGTTAACACCGGAATCCAGAATGAAAAATTAGTTTTAAGAAAAGGATAAAACGGTGCTGGAAGAAGCAAAGTTATTGGATGAGGATTACGAGAACGGAGGTAAACAGCGTTCCTGGGGAACGAACATTACCGTTGCCGGCGTATCTTACGCAACCAGCTTGTTCTGGCAACCTCTGCAAAACAAGGATGACCCGTTCAGTGAAGTTGAAGAAGCTTCCGAAGGTATTCTGGAAGGTGCCGATTTATTCTGTATCAAACCGGGTAAAGCCCCTCAGTTTGGTATATGTGTTTCAGGAGAAGGATATAAAAAAGGCGATAACGTTGCGGCCGTAACCTTAGCAACAGCTCTTTCGGACCGTTCTTCGTTTGTTGCCGTCTTCAAAGTAGATAACGGATGGTGGTATACTTGTATCCGTAACGATATTATCCTCTCTGACGGTGATATGCTGTTTTTATCAGAGCAAGAAGCCAAAGAACAGTTTATGTCTATGCTGGCTGTTCCGGATTGGGGACGTAAAATTGCTCCTCCGGAGTGGAATATTGAGGAAACAGAGTATCCGGATCTTACTCAGATTATGAATAAAGGTCTCAGAGCCAAGCTTCAAAAAATTAAGGCTCTGAGAGGTACAAAGCTCTTAATTGTGGTGGTTATTTCCGCCATTATCGGTTTGTGGCTGTTATCCAGTATTATCAACGGTATTTTTCTGGCTCCGCCGAAAAGACCGATTATTGCTCCGATACCGCCAAAAGTCGTTCAACAAATTGAAGTTCCGCCTGAAATTAAACCATGGGAACAGATTAACCGTCCGAATGATGTGATGAAATGGTGCTATTACGGCATTGAATCCTTAAGAAAAATCCTTCCTCCGGGATGGACAATCAACAATTTAGCTTGTACGCCGGAAGGAATTACAACTTCTTGGAAGCGGGATATTGGCCGTGTTTCGTGGATTAACAAAGCATTAGATGATTCAGGATTAGTTTTTTCAAGCCGTTCTGTTTCCGATGACGGAGAGAACCTTATTGCTTCTGTTCCGTTAGGAAAAGTTGAGGTCATCGTCTCTCCTCCTCTGAAAAGCGATGAGGATTTGAAAGTTTTGCTTAACGATTTGTTTCAAGCAATCGGACAAAAGGTGGCTCTGACCAGTTTTTCGTATGTTTCTCCGCAGAATAATGTGTATAGCTCCGTACAGTTTAAATTCACATCTAATCATAATCCGCTTGTATGGATGGATTTATTAACAAAATTTTCAGGACTTACCATTAATATGATTAATTATAACGTCGGTAACGATATGTGGGATTATGAGGGGGCAATCTATGTTTTGTAATTTAAGAAAGATTTTGTGCTCAACGGCTATTGCTTTAATCTGGGGATTAACTTCCGGACAAACTGCTTATGCACAAGGAACCGTTACATTGGCTGACGAAGCCCCGCAACTCAGCAATGACGACGGAGAGAACTTTCTTGGTGTTGACAGTTCTATTCCTGATGAAATTGCTTTGTTTGAAACAAATAACATTGAAGACGACATGTCAACGGAATCTTCTGACGGGTTGATTAATCCGGCAGGACAGTTTTCGGCAACAGAAAATGGTTTTGGAAACAATAACATTGACACCCCTGTTATGCCTGGAATGGAGGAAGACACACCGATTTCATTGTCTGCTCCGGCTGATCAAGATGACTTACCGATGAATGATATAAATTCTTCTTCGGTTTCTCAACCGATATCTTCAATTGACACATCCGGAGATATTCTCCTTAGTCAAATTGATAACGAACTGTTTTCTCAAATGTCTGATTTGGAAAAGCAGACCGCTTTGTTGACCTTAGAGTTAAGACGCGAAAAAATCAGAAATGAAATTGAATCGATAAAAGCTCAACGCCAAAAAGCCATTGACGAAGTCAAAACCAAAGAAGAAGAAAAAGAACGTAAAAAAATTGAATGGGAAAAAGAACAAGAAAGAAAATTGGTGGAAGAGAAAAAGAAACTCAAAGAAGTTTCTCTTGCTTTAGAAAAATTGCGTCAGGAAAAAGTTTTGAATGCCTATAAAGAAAGTATGTTGGCTTCTACACAAGAGTGGATTAAAAACAATGAAGGCATTTATGAAGAACTTGCAAAAGTTGAAGAAGAAAAAGAAAACCAGACCAATGACTTTAAGAAAAAGATAAATTATCTTTCCACATTGGCTGCTAAAACCAGCAAAGATGCTGAAACAGCTCGGACAAACTACAACAGGGAAATTGCCAACCTGCAAACTCAAATTTCTATTTTGAAAGCCCGTTTGGAAGCCGAAAGAGCCGAGAAAGAAAACAACAAGGCCAATCCGTTTGCTCAAGCAGCAACGGAAGAAGCGGCCAAACCAGTTGAAGAAGAGATTGTTATTAAACTTCCGGAAGAATATGCCGTTATGGAAATTATCGGCAAAGAAGATTCTTTGTCCGCCAAGCTGATTAACAAAGGCGGAGACTCCTTCTTGGTTCGCAAAGGAACATCTTTACAAACAGGTCATGTCGTTGATGAAATAACAAAAACCTACGTCAGAGCTGAAAAGAACGGTGTAAAAGATTATTTGTATTTTGCGGCCGGCGGGGTTCTTGAAAAAGAACCGGCAAAAAAACCGAATGTAAAGAAAGAAAACGGCAAGGATAAGAAAGGTACGGCAGAAGAAAGTAGCAATTTGCATGTATCCGACGGTATTCCAAGCCTTGGGAAAGGTATGTTTGTTAGGTAATTCGGCAAATGGCTGACGAAGAAGAAAATAGTGCGGCAGAAGAGGAAGATCAAAATCCGGATTTAGAAGAAAGCGGCGAAGGACAAAAACCGCAAAACTTATTTGAAGGATACTTCGGAAACGGCAATCGCTTATTAACTCTTCCTGGTTCCTCTTTAGTCATCAATGACGATACCAGGCGTCTTGTCGCCTTGTTTTCTGACGGACAATATCTGGTTTCGGAAACACATAAGTTTGACGGACGCGTCTTAAGCTTTGAAGTTCTTGCCCGCAAGAAAAAATTAAGCCTTCTCAAGCCAAAATATGTCTCTCAAAACGAGTTGAACGCCATTTATGCGTATGGCGAACGCAATCAAGCCGTTGTTGAAAATGACTCTGATCTTGACCAATTGCAAATGCAGAAGGACTTTGTCAACGTTGTTGCCAGAGCCGCCTCACAAAAAGTGTCAGATATTCATATCGTTGTTGCCGACAGTACGCAGATTATGTTTCGTGTCAACGGTATGATGCAGACGGAAATGGAATATAACAAGGAGTGGGGAGAATCTTTCGTTCGTGCCGCATTTGCCTCCGCGGATATTTCAGATGCAAACTATGCCCAAAACGAGTTTCAGGGGGCCCAAAAGCTCGGTTCCACCCCGTTGAGAGGTTCCAAAGGAAAGTTAATGTTGCCGCACAACGTGTTGGCTATTCGTCTGCAATTTAACCCGATTGCCTTCGGTTCTCAGTATTTGGTTATGCGTTTGTTGTATGCCGATGACAATCCGGACGGAAGCGGCGATTTGTCTGCTTTGGGTTTCGGAGAGTATGAGGAAAATCTGTTTTATCGTTTGCGAGCAGTTCCGGTAGGTTTAAACATTATCGCTGGACCGACAGGTTCGGGAAAATCAACAACCCTGCAAAGAAACATGATTAAATTATTGCAGGAAAAGAATTATGAACTTAACCTTTTGACGGTGGAAGACCCGCCGGAGTATCCGATTCCGGGTGCAAGACAAATGCCGGTTACCAACGCCAATACCGAGGAAGAAAAAGCAGAACAGTTTACCAAAGCTTTGTCCGCGGCTTTGCGTTCCGACCCGGACGTTATTATGGTGGGTGAGATTCGTGCCCTTGCGGCCGCCCAATTGACTTTCCAAGGAGCATTATCAGGACACGGAATGTGGTCTACCCTGCACGCTAACTCGGCACCTGCTATTTTGATGCGTCTTCGCGATATGGGTGTTGAGCCGTTTAAGTTGGTTGACCCTGAGTTAATGAAAGGGCTGATTTCGCAACGTTTATTCAGAAAACTATGCCCGCATTGCCGGATGTCCGTCAAAGAAAAACTGAATGACCCTTCGGTGCAAAGGCTTCGTGTTGCCTTGGGCGATTTTGGCGTGGAAAACACTTTTGTTCGCGGTCCGGGATGTAAATATTGCGACAACAGAGGTGTTAAAGGCCGTATGAGCGTTCCGGAAATTATTTTGCCGGATGCAATGTTCTTGGAGTTGATGATTAAAGGCGAAACCAGAAAAGCCATCGACTACTGGACCAGCGACCTGAACGGACGTACCTTGAAAGAGGCCGCTATTGAACGAATGTTAAAAGGATTTATTGATTTGGACGAAGTTGAACGTTGGTGCGGTTTGTTGGATCAACGTCCGGCTTATTAGTTGAAAACTTTAGGGAGCAAAATCAAAATGGCTGAAGAAGAGCAAAGAAAACGTCAGACGGCTTCACTTGCAAAAGCTATGAGACAATTAAATACGATTGAAGTTTATTATGCCAAGATGATTTGTCAGTTTTCGAACGACACCAGACTTAAAATCTATCGTAAACTTGCATCTTTGATGAGAAACCGCTTTTCATTAATGGATGCATTAGACCTTCTACACGACAGTGTGAGTAACGGCGGAAAAAATCCGAGCGAACCGTTGGCAATCGCAATTGCCAGTTGGGGAAAAGCCCTGCAAAACGGTCTTCCGTTTTCCGACGCATTGAAAGGCTGGGCTCCAAACCGTGAACGCCTGATGCTTTCCGTGGGTGATGTCTCCGACTTGGAAGGTGCTTTGCTGAACCTTATCCGTGTTACGGAAGGTTCTACCAAAATGGTTCGCCCGATTATCGGAGCTATTACCTACCCGACCTTTTTGTTTATGATGGCGATTTTGATTATTTACGGTATCGGTGTTTACATGGTGCCACCGATGATTGACGCCGCTCCGACTGTCCGGTGGAGAGGCACCGCCAAAACATTGGTGGACATTTCCGATTGGATTGCTCAATACTGGCTTGTCGCATTCTCGGCTCTCCCGATTGTCATGATTATCATTTATGGCACTATCGGTATTTGGACGGGAAAAATCAGAGCTTTTTTTGACAGCATTCCGCCTTGGTCTTTGTACAAAGTTTTTTCAGGCATCAGCTGGCTTTTGGCACTTTCCGCATTGGTTAAGAGCGGTACGCCGGTTTCAACATCATTAAGAGCTTTAAGAAGAGATTCAAACAGTTATCTGAAAGAACGCATTGACGAAACCCTTGTTCATATCAATAACGGTGATAACCTCGGACAGGCTTTGGCAAAAACAGGGTTAGAGTTTCCGGACTCCGAGATTATCAGCGACCTGAAAATTTATTCGGAATTGGATAACTTTGAGGAAGCATTGGAAAAACTCGCCAACGATTGGTTGGATGAATCCGTATACATGATTGAGCAAAAAG
The DNA here is from genome assembly GCA_964521455.1 of uncultured Azospirillum sp. Taxonomy (GTDB): domain Bacteria; phylum Pseudomonadota; class Alphaproteobacteria; order RF32; family CAG-239; genus JAGAJR01. Next base: position 4,747 of record CAZFRT010000012.1, on the reverse strand, counting down.
CTTCTATTTTGAACATGGCAGCTTTGCTTTCCGTGGGCGGTGTTATTGCCTGGGCGGTTATGGGCGTGTTTGAAATGCAAGATCAGATTACCAGTTCCATGGGAGCCGGCTAATGTCCGAAAAGATAAAAAAACTTCTGAAAACACTGAAACAGCGGATTAATTTGAAAATTGCCGGTGGATGTGCGGGAATTTTTATTCTCATCATCGGGGGAATTATTTGTTTTTCCCGTTCCGACCCAAAAATCGTTGCGGCAGCAGGGGAAGTTATGTCCACCGCGGAAGAAATTAGAAAATTTTATCGTAATCGGCCGGGGTATTGGGGCTTGAACACAGAGAATGTTTTAAAAAACAATCTGGCACCGAGTTCTCTTATTAACAATGGAAAACTTCTTAATGCTTTGGGAAAACCGGTTTTGGCAGGGCAAGGAATTGACGGCAGTTTGGTTATGCCGGGAGCAAGAAGTTTTGATATTGTGTATTCGGACTTGAACAAAAAAGAATGTATTGAATTGGCCGGTTTTCAGTTTACCGAGAACCAGTCTTTGGGGCTTTTAAGTTTGACAATTGTTCATAACGGACAAAGCACCGAATTTTCGTGGGGAGGAGAAAAGCAACTTCCTGTTTCAGAAGAAAACACCCGAAAATATTGCGGAGAAAAAAACTCTCTGTTATGGACTTTTGAGTAAGTTTTTACAATTATGACTAAAAATATAATTGAAAAATAATAAAAAATCGTTCACTCTAAAAGAGTGACTTTTATTGGGTGTTGGAGATTAGATGTGAAAAAGATATGTAGTGATAATCAGAGCGGTCGTTCAATGGTGGAAATGCTGGGCGTTCTTGCCATTATCGGTGTCTTATCTGTGGGTGGTATCGCCGGTTATTCAAAAGCAATGACCAAGTTCAAAATTAACAAAACCATGGACCAAGTCTCCACGTTGGTTGCCAACATCAGAACCCTGTATTCCGGTCAGAGAAACTACAGCGGATTGACCAACGCGACGGCCATTAACTTCGGTATTATCCCAAATGAGATGTATTCTTCCACTTCTAAAATCGTTAACGCTTTTAACGGCGAGGTTATCATTTCTACGGCAGACAGTTTAACTGCAACAAGCGGAACCAAAGCAAATCGTTCTTTCCAAATCGTGTATAACGGATTGAGTCGTGAAGCCTGTGTTACCATAGGTACGGCAGATTGGGGAAACGGTGCAGCTTCCGGGTTGGAAGGAATGTATTTGTCCGGTTCGGAAAGCGGTACGGCTACGGTTCCAAACTTTACCACCTACAATAAAGAGATTACCACAGATCTCCCTGTTGCCCTCTCCCAGGCAGCAACAAAATGTGCTTGTGAAAACTCTCCATCTTGTTCCGTCGTCTGGCGGTATCAATAGTTTTTGTATAACAATTTATTTTGACTAAACGGGCAGCCGACAAGATTTCCCCAAAGTAAAACATTTGTTGCAAAATAAGCAAACTCATTATATAAAAAACGGAAGTCGGATATATGACCTTATGCAAAAAGTTATAATTAAAAAATAAAATTATACCTAAAGACAGAATTGTTAAGTAAATATAAATATTTTATGATTAAGGTATAAGCAAACTGCTAAGAAATTTAGTAAAAGATTTTAGTAAAAGATTTTATAAGGAGAGGAGCAATGACAAATTTATATAAAAATGACCAGAGCGGTCGTTCAATGGTGGAAATGCTGGGCGTGCTCGCCATTATCGGTGTCTTGTCAGTCGGTGGTATCGCCGGTTATTCAAAAGCAATGACCAAGTTCAAAATTAACAAAACCATGGACCAAGTTTCCATGTTGGTTGCCAACATCAGAACTTTGTATTCCGGTCAAAGAAACTACAGCGGATTGACCAACGCAACGGCCATTAACTTCGGTATTATCCCGAACGAGATGTATTCTTCAGCTTCTAAAATCGTTAACGCTTTTAACGGCGAGGTTTCTATTGCCGCCGCTGCCGGTAATGTTGCAGCTGGTGCTGGTTCCAGTGTTTACCAAAACAAAGCCTTTCAAATTACGTATAACGGTCTGAGCCAGGAAGCTTGTGTTTCCATCGCAACTGCTGACTGGGGTACCGGTGCCGCTTCCGGTTTGGTCGGAATGGCCGTCAGCAATGCTGCTGCCGCCTCAACAACTGTTGTTCCAGCGTATTATACTTATAATACAGGAACTGCTACAACAGACTTACCTGTAGCTTTGTCTCAGGCAGCAGCAAATTGTCAATGCAATACTCAGCCAACTTGTTCTATCTCTTGGAGATACCAATAACCGCTTGAGAAAGCAACATTGCTTCAATCAAAAAGAGCCTCTTTACGGGGCTCTTTTTTATGCTCAAAAACTTCTCAACAAAGCTTTTACCTGTGGAGGAAGACCGTTAAATTCCGTTTCCCGTTCGAGGTGAAACCGCTGATTTTTGCCATAAACCAAAAAAACGGTTCTTTTGTCTTCGGTTATCCCGCTATGATGATCGGAATAAATGATAAACAAGCTATCTTTCGGAGCTCTGTTTACCAACATTTCTAAAGCGTCATCAACATAATTCAAGGCATTGAAATATTTATCTGCCAAGCTTTTCGGCTCAGTGATAATTTTTTGATGCTTTGCTCCGATTTCAAAGCTTTCATGGGAGCTGACCGTAATTATAAAGTTAAAGCTTTTTTTCTCGGTTTGTGTCTTCAAAACATGAGTAAACAAGTCTTTGTCATCAAAGCCCCATTCTCCCTTCGGTGTTGTTAACGGAAGCGTATCCTCAAAAAAGACCTCATCAAAGCCCATTGCCGTTATATGTTCTTCACGGTTAAAAAACCACCCTTTATAACCATGATAAAAAGCTGTATGCCACCCTTTTTCTTTCAATAGCTGTGGAACAGTCTCTATTTGTTCGTAAACAGAGGGCACCACCAGCATATAAATTGCCGAATAGGTATCATCATACACCGAAGTACCAGTTAACATCGTAAAATCAGAATTAGCAGAAGCCTTTTTATCATGCGGAAGCAGGGTATAAAACAAGCTTTTATTACGAAGAGACTTGAGAAAAGGCATAACTTCCTTTCCGTTTATCTTTTTAAACACCCCTTCATAATCCAAGCTTTCTACCTGTACGACAAAGATATTCCTTGTCGGTTTAATCTGCTTGAAATCATCATTCAGTTCCGGTTCAGGCAAAGCCGCATTACTCAAAACTTCCTGTTCCATGGCTTTTTTATCCCAAGCCATCATAGACTCATACCACCATCCTTGCAGATATCCCAGTTCCCGAACATAACGATTGAAATCATTAATTGAAAACCATTGCCGACCATAATTTCCATGAGTCAGAAAAACAAAAAGAATCAAAAGAACGGCTATTCCCCCTCTTATTATCCACACATCTGAAAAAGGCTGATAATATTTCCACACAAACCAGACTTTGAGCAGCCAAAGAACAAAAACAACCACGCTGTACCGGTTAAACAAGCTGAACGGGGATTTGAACGCAAAAGCTCCCGCCTCGTTTATTTGTCCAATCATAGCCGACAGGCTCAGCGGATCAGCATAATATTTGTGATAAGCAATCAAAATCAGAAAAACTAAGCTTTCTACCGTAAGAAAAACCGCGACGGGTAGTTTTTTCAGAGTCAGCAATAAGAAAAAAATAACAATTCCCTGAATAAAAATAATAAAAGCCGAAAGCTCGGAAAATCCGTTCTGTGGAAACAAACAAAAATGAAACCAGATCGGTTCCAAACTCAATAACAACAAAAAAGTCAGTTTTCTAAGCATATTTTTCTCAAAAATCAAAATGTTTTCTTTGATATTATTATAAATTTTAATATTTTTTAAAACATAGAGAGTAAGTTATACTCAGGATTATCTTTTATATACGAGGCTTCTATGGTTAAAATTAATGACGTGCCGTTCTCCGATATTTATATTACACCGGACAAAATCGCTTATATTCCCGACAACAAAACCGCTAACGGACTTGCCGTTTTGGCTGCCGAAGACTTTGATATTTTTTATCAAGTCCTTGAAAACGCATGGGACAAACAAAACCCGAGCTACTCCCTGCTTTATGAAGATATATTTTATCGTGTAGAAAGAACCATGTCTATTTACGGGGCACAATATTGTGCCCGAAAAATGCCTCGAAAAGTTCCTCCGTTCGGTGTTTTGGGGTTCCCGCAGGAGCTGTCTCAATATTTGCTGTCGCTTTCAACAGCTTCCGGCCTTATTCTCTGGTCCGGACCGACCGGGGCCGGAAAAACCACAGCCATATCCAGTCTATTAAAAGAATATTTGACGTTACAAGGCGGCTTTGCTTACACTATTGAAGATCCGACTGAAATGCCTCTTGACGGAGTTTATCACTCTGTTGCCGGCGGTTTGGGATTATGCAAACAAACTCAGCCTCCGCAAGGAAACTGGGGAGACGGATTAAAATCCGCCCTGCGTTCCAAGCCTCGATATATTCTGGTTGGAGAAATCCGTACTCCCGAAACCGCCAGCGAGGTCTTAAGAGCCGCAACATCCGGACACTTGGTGCTTTCCACCATTCACGCCAACAACATTACCGATGCCATTAACTCCGTGGTTAAATATGCCGCTTCTACCAGCATGAGCGAGGAGCTTGCTTACGACTTGTTCTCCAGAGGTATGTTGGGGGTTTTACACCAGAGTCTGCATGGCTTTGACCACAAACTGCCTGCTGTCAGTTTTCTGTTTGCCAACCCTATCAGC
>CAZFRT010000011.1:0-20773 GCA_964521455.1 uncultured Azospirillum sp. | reverse complement strand
AGCAATGATTTTCTGAATAAAATTATAAATGTAAAAATAACGGAAGCAACAACAAACTCTTTGAGTGGAAAGGCGGTATAACATGGCAGAAATCACTTTTGAACTTTATAATAATCAGCTTGTTCAACAATTGGTCGGTCCGTCAGACACCAATCTGAAAACCATTGAAACAATGCTGAACGTTGAAATCGGCTCTTTTGGCAACCAAATGACCATCAAGGGAGAGGCTGAAGCTGTCGAACAAGCTAAAACCGCCGTCGATATTTTGTACCACAAAGTCAGCAAAGGAATTGAAATCTCCGAACAGGAAGTCAAAGCTGCAGTCAGAATGAGTGACGAAGGTCCCGCCGTTATTGACGATAAAAACTTAAACGACATTGTCCTGAAAACCAAAAAAAGACATATTTACCCGCGTTCTGCCACACAAGCTAAATATATCCAGGAAATGATGAAAAACGAACTGGTTTTCGGCCTCGGACCTGCCGGTACCGGTAAAACCTATTTAGCTGTTGCACTGGCTGTTTCCATGATGTTGGAAGGAAAAATTGATAAAATAGTTTTGTCCCGTCCAGCTGTTGAAGCCGGTGAAAACCTCGGCTTCTTACCTGGCGACCTGAAAGACAAGGTCGATCCATATCTCCGCCCGTTGTATGATGCCTTGTACGAGATGTTGCCGGCTGAGCAGGTTGACAAGAAATTAGCTATCGGCGAAATTGAAATTGCTCCGTTGGCCTTCATGCGTGGACGAACACTCTCCAATGCCTTCATTATTTTGGATGAGGCTCAAAATACAACCCCGATGCAAATGAAAATGTTTTTAACCCGTCTCGGCGAAAACTCCCGAATGGTCGTCAACGGCGACTTAAGTCAGGTAGACTTGCCGAGAGGAGTTATTTCCGGCTTAAAAGACGCTCTTGACACTTTGGAAAATGTCAGCAGTATCGGTGCCGTAACATTTAGTGCTTCTGACGTTGTCAGACACGGACTTGTGGCAAAAATCGTCAAAGCTTATGAAGAAAAAGGTAAAAAACAACACGGCTATGACTAAAACCCAACTCATAATAAATTTAAATGAACCCGCATGGGAAAAACACCTTGACGACATTGAAAACATATCAAACAATGTCGTCATTGCAGTGTTTGATTATGTCAACAAAAATGAAGAAATAGACTTTCTCAATATCGGCAAACCGGTTATTGTCAACCTGTGTTTAAGTGATGATAACGAAGTGCAAACCTTAAACCGAGAATTCCGCAACATGGATAAGCCAACCAATGTCTTATCTTTTGCTAACATTGACGACGAAAACTTTGATAACAATCTTGAATTGTTTGAGGAGATAGAACTGGGCGACATCATTATCGCTCTTGAAACCATGCAAAGAGAAGCCGCCGAAAAAAATATTTCTCTAAAAGACCATTTCTGCCATTTACTGACACACGGCATTCTTCATTTATTGGGCTTTGACCATATTGAAGATGACGAAGCTGAGTATATGGAGAATTTTGAAACCAATATTCTAAAACAATTAAACATTGCTAATCCTTACGAGGAGTAATTTCCAGAGATGACTGAAGAAAACCATCACCCCCATTCCATCAAATGTTATTTTAAAAATATTTTCTCGCACAAACCGAATGAAACTGTTCGCGAAACAATTGAAGACTTAATCGAGGAATCTAATTCCAACGGAGACGGTCAATTCAGCGAACACGAACAACTTCTTCTCAACAATATTTTGTGCCTTAGAGACAAAAAATGCTGCCATGCCATGATTCCCAGAGCCAATATCATTGCCTTTCATAAGGACGGAACCGTTAAGGAACTGGCGGAATTGATGGTAACCAAAGGTCATTCCAGAATCCCCGTTTACGGAGAATCTATGGATGATATCCTCGGCATTATTCATATTATTGATTTAGCCAAATGCCTGTTGAAAGGACAAGAAAACACCAAAGTTGAAGACATTGTCAATAAAGACATCAAATTCGTTTCTCCGTCAATGCGGGTTTTAGATCTGCTCAGAGAAATGCAGGCAAATAAAATTCACATGGCTATGGTAGTGGACGAATACGGCGGCATCGACGGTTTGGTTACGATTGAAGATTTGCTTGAAGAAATTGTCGGAGATATTGAAGATGAATACGACTTTGAAGAGCAACACGTTATTATGCTTCAAGACGAAGGCCTGATTATTGCCGACGCTCGGGCGGAGCTTGATGAAATCAAAGAAGCTGCGGGACTGGACTTAACCTCTGATGAAAAAGACGAAGATATTGAAATAGACACGCTGGGCGGCTATGTCTTCCAGTTGGCTCAAAGAATACCCAACCGCGGCGAAATCATTGAGGACAAAAACGGCGTCAAATTCAGGATTCTTGAAGTTGACCCGAGACGTATTAAAAAAATAATGATTGTTGTTCCGACTCCTAAAAAAGAAGAAAAAAATGCTGCAAACTCTGATTAATCAAATTTTCAGCCATAAAAAACTCTCATCACTTATTCTCGGCTCCGTTACCGTATTGGCTCTTCCTCCTTACCACATTCTTCCGGTGCTGTTTATAAGTTTCACATTACTTTTACTGATAATGGATAAGGCAGATACCGCCAAAGCCTCTTTTGCCGCGGGATACTGGTTTGGTTTTGGGTTCTTCGGGTTCGGACTGTCATGGATTGGTAATGCCCTCTTGGTTGAGCCTCTGAAATTCGGCTGGCTGTATCCGATATGCCTGATTGCCGGAGGTGCATTTTTTGGCTTATTTACCGGTATTCCGACCCTGCTGTGTTATCCTTTCAAAAAATTCACGGCAAAATACTTAGCATTCCCATCATTTTGGATACTTTCCGAGATTTTAAGAAGCTTTATCCTGACGGGTTTTCCCTGGAACTTATTAGGCTCTGTTATGGCTTTCAGCACCGAGGCTCTTCAAATAACCTCTGTCATCGGAACTTACGGTTTATCTTTATTGGTTATCCTGCTAACATCCGCTCCTGCCTTATACTTCAAATACCACACCAAAACCTCTCTCTTTTCTGTATTGGGAATAATGGTCGGATTAAGCGGCTTTATATTCATCTTCGGTACATTACGACTGAAAACATATCCCGACGGTGAAGCCTCCGAAACAGTCTTAAGATTTGTTCAACCCAGCATTCCTCAAAGTATGAAATGGGACAAAGGAGCTTTGGAAGATAATTTAAAACAATATATATCCCTCAGTCAGACAGAAGGTTTGGATAAAGCAAATTTTGTCCTCTGGGGTGAAACAGCCAGTGCTTTTGCATTGGATATGGAAGACGAATATAGAAACATGATAACCGAGGCAATCCCAGAAAACGGCTATCTGGTTACCGGACTGGTCAGATATAAATTCGATAATTACGATTACTATCAACCGATGAACTCTATGTTTGTACTAAATAAAAACGGAGACATTGAAAACTATTACGATAAAACTCATCTTGTCCCGTTTGGCGAGTATATCCCGCTCCGCCGCTATCTTCCGAAATGGGTTCGCCCGATAACCAACACCATTGCAAACTTTAGAGCCGGAACCGGCCATAAAAATATTAAAATCGGAAACCATCCGAATTTCGGAGCACTCATCTGCTATGAAATAATATTTCCCGCGGAGGTAATAAACAAGGACAATAAACCGGAGTGGCTGATTAATCTGACAAATGACGGATGGTACGGAGAAAGTTCCGGACCTTACCAACACTTGACTTCCGCACGGCTCCGAGCCGTCGAAGAGGGTATCACGATTGCCCGAACAGCCAATTCAGGCATTAGTGCCCTGATATCCCGAACCGGAGAAATCATTGACAGCCTGCCACTTAACGTTGTTGGCATTAAAGACATCGCTTTACCGCAAAACCTCTCCATGCCTACTCTTTACGGAAAATATCGCAATATCATACCGTTAACATTAGCTTTGTTTAATATACTTCTAGCTTTTTTCTTTCGCAAAAACACAACTAAATAGAGCTGTTTCAAGAGATTAAATGGAAAATGTGTTGTCTCGACAATTAAAAATATAAAATATTATATAAATATTTGTTGACGAAAGACGCTTAAAATCATATTTATATGGTATAAGACAACACAATAAGGAACAACAAATGACTGCAGGAACTGTAAAAAAATCTAGCCGAGGCAGAACACCAAATGGGCAACCAAACCCTATTGATGTACATGTCGGCAATCGTATCAGATTGAGAAGAACCTTACTCGGCCTCAGCCAAGAAAAACTGGCCAGCCTATTGGGATTAACTTTCCAACAGGTGCAAAAATATGAAAGAGGCATGAACCGGGTCGGTGCCAGTCGTTTGTGGGATATCGGTAAAGTTTTGGAAGTTCCTGTCGGCTTCTTTTATGAAGACATGGACAGAGAAGTTGCCAGCCAAAGTCCTCGCATGTTTAGTCTCCCTGACAGCACACCTGTCTGCCTGGCTGAAGATTCCGAAGAGTTTGATGTTGACCCGATGCACCGTCAAGAAACAATTGAACTCGTAAAAGCTTATTACAAAATTCCAAATCGTAAAGCTGCAAAACATATGTTTGACCTGATAGTAACCATGTCAAAAACAACTTACAACAATGATGAATACAGCGAGTAGGAAATAATTTCTGCACATTTTCTAAAAAAAAGCTGGCAACCTACCGGCTTTTTTTTTATACTTCCGACAAATTATAATTTATTTGTTTTAAGGGAAAAAAATGTCATATCTGTTTACTTCTGAATCTGTTTCCGAAGGACATCCGGACAAAGTATGCGATTGCATCTCAGACAGTCTTGTTGATTTATATTTAACCAAAGACAATTATGCCCGTTGTGCTATCGAAACGCTGGCCACCACCAATCGGATTATCATCTCAGGCGAAACCAGTTGCAATGAATATATCAGCAAGGAAGAAATCGAAAACACCGTCCGTCAAGCCGTACGAAAAATTGGGTATGACCAAAAAGGTTTCAGTTGGCAAACCGTCCAAATTGATAACTACTTACATCACCAATCCGCAGATATTGCTTTGGGGGTAGATGTCGACGGAGCCGGCGATCAGGGCATTATGTTCGGATATGCAAAAAAAGAACAAGGTTTTGACAGCGAATATATGCCTCTGGCTATTCACCTTTCCAACCAAATTCTAAAAAATCTCAGTTTTGCCAGACATAACGGCGATATTCCCGGAATTGAACCGGACGCCAAAAGTCAGGTAACTTTGGAATATGATAACAAAGGCATCCCGATTGCCGTACGAACCGTTGTCCTCTCAACCCAACATTCCGACAAACTCTCTCAAGAAGAAGTAAGACATATTGCCAAACAGTATATTGCAAACACACTCCCTGACGGTTGGATGCCGGAAGATAATAACATTCTGATAAACCCGACCGGACGTTTTGTGATTGGCGGACCGGATGGAGACACCGGACTAACCGGACGAAAAATCATCGTCGATAACTACGGCGGCTATGCTCCGCACGGTGGCGGTGCCTTCTCCGGAAAAGACGCCACAAAAGTAGACCGTTCAGCAGCATATATGCTCCGTTATCTGGCTAAAAATATTGTTGCAGCGGAATTAGCGGATGAATGCCTGCTTCAGGTTTCTTATGCCATTGGTATTGCTGAACCTTTGTCTTTATACATTGACTGCCACGGAACTAACAAAGTGGATGAAAAGAAGATTTTAAAGACAATTAATGAAATGGTATCTTTGACTCCCAAAAACATCATTAACAAATTAAACTTGCGGCGACCGATTTATACCCCAACCGCAGCTTATGGACACTTTGGAAGACAGCCTCAGGAAAACGGCAGCTTCTCATGGGAAAAACTCGATTTAGCGGAGCAGTTAAAAAAATGTTTTTAAACGATAAACCTAAATTCTTCGGCCGCAGAAAAGGTCGAACCATTCGCAAAGCCAAAAGCACTTTATTGGAGGCGTTTCTTTCGGAAATAAAAATTACCGCCGAAACCGAGTTTGACAAACAAACATTGTTTGCTCAACCGGTTGAACAAGTGTTTCTGGAAATCGGGTTCGGCAACGGAGAACATCTTGCCGGACAAGCCCTTAATAATCCAAATATCGGCTTTATCGGAGCTGAAGTCTTTCAAAACGGCGTTGCTAATCTATTGTCTTTAATAACCGGAATCAAGGAAGGCGATAACCTGCCGGAAAACATAACTCTTCTTTCCGGAAGAACAGACAACATCCGTGTTTGGGACGATGATGTCCGCCTATTGTTTTCTACAATACCGGATAACTTTGTAGATAAAATTTTCGTCCTGTTTCCTGATCCATGGCCCAAAAAACGTCATGCTTCCCGTCGCTTTATCAATCCGGACAATTTAAAAGAAATCGCCCGCATTCTAAAAAAAGACGGTATTCTTCGTGTTGCCACTGACCATAAAATTTACAAAGGCTGGACACTCCGTCAAATGGCTGCCGATAAGAACTTTATTTGGACGGCAAAATGCGGAAACGACTGGAAACACGAACCGGCAGATTGGGTACAGACAAAATACCAAAGAAAAGCTTTGAGAGAAGGACGCCGTCCGGTTTTTCTGGATTACAAACGCCTTTAATAAATCGGGTAATTAACAACTTCATTGTCAACATTCGGCTCGGTAATATCATTAATATCTTTTACCGGATAAGATTGGATATCATAAATTCTGTTCCCAGACTCATATAAGGTGTTTTGAATTTCATTATCCATTTTTTGAGGTGTGTTTTCCGGAGAAATTTTTGGGTTCTGAGAAGTAACTTCATTGATTTCGGATACGGATTTTTTTATCTCGGAATTAACACTTGGAGTAGTTTCACTCCCTGAAACTTTCTGTTCTTGTCCATTAGCTTCCGGTATAACAATCGGATTTCCCAACGGATTTCCTCCGGAAGCCGGTTGTTCCACAATAACTTCATTTTTCTGTCCGTTTTTGTTCTCTGCCGCCCCATACACAATTGTCGGCTGTGAAGAACTTACTTTTTCTGTAATCACAGTAACGTTCGGCTTAGCTTCGACAGGGCTGTTAACCGCACTTAACGCCCAAACCAGCACCACAACATTTCTTAATGCCTCTCCCATTTTGACCTCTTATTAATTTAAAAATTAATATGTCAAAGAAATAATCAGAGATTTACAAAAAACAATAAAGGGGAGACAAAAATCTCCCCTTTACAACCATTTATCTAATACGGATAAAAACTTACTTTGACAATCTTACCGTATCTTGAGCAATAGCCAATTCCTCATTGGTCGGAATAACAAATGCACGGATTTTGGAAGTCGGTTTTGTAATTTCAACCAACTCACCGCGTTGTTTATTCTTCTCGTCGTCAACTTCCACACCGAGATAACTTAAACGATCAAGAACCAATTTGCGAACCAAAGATGAGTTTTCACCGACACCGGCCGTAAAGATAATTGCATCCACACCGCCGAGAGCCACCATATAACTACCGATATATTTGGCAATGCTGTAGGTGTAAACATTCATTGCGTCAATAACCTTTTGCTCACCTTTAAGATAAGCAGCTTCAAAATCACGAGAGTCGCTATATCCGGTCAAACCGGCTTTACCACTCTTTTTGTTGAGCATATCATTAACATCATCAACACTCAGATTTTGAGTTTGCATAATATAAAGCGGAATATACGGATCAATATCTCCGCAACGAGTATCCATCACAATACCGGCCAAAGGAGTCATACCCATAGAGGTATCAATACATTTACCGTCTTTCACAGCGGTAATGGAAGCTCCGCTACCGATATGACAGGTAATGATTCTTGAATTTTTACCAACAATTTTGGCTGCTTCTTCGGCAACAAACTTGTGAGAAGTTCCGTGAGCCCCGTAACGACGAATTTTATATTTTTTAATCTGCTCTTCAGGCAACGCATAAGTATAAGCCTCATAAGGCATCGTCTGATGAAATGCGGTATCAAAAACAGCAACCTGAGCCACATTCGGCAACTCTTTCTTAACAGCCTTAATAACCAAAACGGCAGACGGATTATGCAAAGGAGCCAATGTAGAAAGCTCTGAAATATCTTCAATTACTTTATCATTAATCAAAGTAGATTCTTTGAAAATAGAACCGCCTTGAACAATACGATGACCGATGGCATCAATTTCAGACAAGTCGGAAATAACCCCATCCATCAACAACTTCATAACTTCATTAAATGCGGCATTATGATTAGGCAAATCAACCTTAACTTCTTTTTTGCTTCCGTCAGCATATTTAATTCCGACAAAAGAAGCATCTCTTCCTATACGTTCGGCATTACCTTTTGCCACAACATCATACTTGTCGCCGTCAACATTGAAGAGTTGATATTTTAAAGTTGAAGAACCGGCATTTAAGACTAATATTTTTTTCATATTCAAATCCTTGATTTTTGTTAATTAAAATTATTTTACAGCCTGCAAGGCAGTAATAGCGATAACCCCGACAATATCCTCGGCAAAACAACCGCGAGACAAATCGTTAACCGGAGCTTTTAATCCCTGCAACATCGGACCATAAGCTTCGCACCCTCCCAAACGTTGCAACAATTTGTAACCGATATTTCCGGCATTCAAATCAGGGAAAATCAAAACTCTGGCTTTTCCTGCAACATGACTTTCCGGAGCTTTCTTCTTGGCAACAACTTCATTCAATGCGGCATCAACTTGCAATTCTCCGTCCAATTCGATTCCTGAATTTTTATATTCTTCAGCGGACAAAGCTTCTTTGGCAAGTTCCGTAGCTTTTTTCACTTTATCAACCTGCTCGCCTTTTCCGGATCCGTATGTCGAAAAAGACAACATAGCAACTTTCGGATCAATACCGAACTTAACAGCAGTATCGGCACTGGTTAAAGCGATGTCAGCCAATTCTTTTTCATTCGGATTAATAACAACCGCACAATCTGAAAACAAATAAGGCTCGCCATTGGAAACCATAATCAGAAAAGAAGAAACACCTCGATCCTTGCGGGCAGATTTAATAATCTGCAACGCCGGGCGAACCGTATCGGCAGTTGAGTGATTGGCTCCGCTGACCATACCATCTGCATCACCGTTTTTAATCATCAGCGTTCCAAAGTAATTGTAATTCAAAGCCGTTTTGGCGGCAGCCTCTTTTGTCATTCCTTTTTCTTTACGCAACTCATACAGCAAATCCGTATATTCCTGCAATTTCGGAGATATTTCCGGATGAATGATTTCTATACCCTCAAGGCTCCAACCGTTCTTTTCAAAATGGCTTTTAATCTCCTGCTCATTACCGAGAATGATAATTTTGGCAGCCTTTTTCTCCGTAATGATATGAGCGGCTTTCAAAACTCTTTCATCTTCGCCTTCAGGAAGGACAATCGTTTTATAATACTGTTTTGCTTTTTCAATAATACCGTTAAGATACGTACTTTCAGACATCAGATATAACCTCTTTAATATGTTGCACAAAAAATTATATTTGTAATAAACAACTCTTCGCTGCAAAAGTCCATAAAAACTTTTGATTTTTAGATGTAAATATACTATTATCACCTAAAATTTAATAAGCATTGTCTGATTGAAAAGGAAAATACAATGGAAAGAACGCTGTCAATAATTAAACCGGACGCCACAACCCGTAACATTACCGGAAAAGTCAACAGCATGATTGAAGATGCCGGATTAAAAATTATCGCACAGAAACGTATCCGCCTTACACCTCTTCAAGCCGAAGAATTTTACGCCGAACACAAAGATAAAGCTTTCTTTACCAGTTTGGTCGAATTTATGACTTCAGCACCGGTTGTCGTTCAGGTTTTGGAAGCCGACGACGCAATTTCTTTGTATCGAAAAATCATGGGAACAACCAACCCCGCCGTAGCCGAAGACGGAACAATCCGCAAAACATTCGCTCTTTCAATTGATAAAAATACCGTTCATGGTTCAGATTCTCCGGAAAGTGCCAAACGTGAAATTGATTTCTTTTTCAGCGGTACTGAAATTGTTGGTTAGGAGTTGTTAAAATTGCAGAAACTACTGCTTTTATGTTTGATGGTTTTGTATTTTGTTGCTCCGGCGGCAGCTCAAAATAATGATTTATATTCTGCGGAGATTATCGTTGATGTAACTGCGGAAAATGCTTCTGTTGCTCGAGAAAAAGCAATGAACGAAGCTAACCGCAAAGCTTTTCTTACCATCGCCAAACGTCTTACCACATCATCGGGTGTAGAAGCTTTGTCTTCACTCAGCAACGCCCAAATTCTCAACTTTGTCAAAGAGATTTCCATTCTTTCTGAAAAAGTTTCGGATGTTCGCTACATGGCTAACTTAAAAGTCGCAATCAATGAAAATATATTCAAAACCTACATGAGAGAGAAAAATATTTCCTTTGCGGTCGGTAGTGACGCTAATATTCTGATTATTCCGACATTCAGAGAATTTTCCGGAGATACACCATTATTGTGGGAAGACGAAAATCTTTGGAGAAAAGCTTGGGAGGAAAAAACACACCAACAAGGATTAATTAAAATTTCCCCTCTCCCGGCCACCTATGAGAATATATCCGTCATGACCACGGAAAGAGCCCTTTCTCAAGACGGCATCGCCTTTGACAAAATCGCTCGTATCAACGGAACATCCGACATTTACACAGCCGACGCCGTTTATAACGGTATTGAAGGCTTAACCGTTACTCTGCGTTCCGTAAAAACAGGATCGGAAGAAACGATTAACATTGCGGGCGAACGTTCTCCGCAATTGTTTGAAGATGCCATCACGGAAATAACAGCCCGCATAAACAATACCGTAAAACAACAGGATATTGCCGACAGCCAACAACAATCCGAAATAACGGTTCTCTATAAATACAACACTATTCGTGATTGGCTGAATTTGGAAAAAACACTCAAAAGCATCTCCATTATTGATACAATAAATGTTGATGCAATCGGCAGCGGAAAAGTCCAATTCAAAATTCATTATGTCGGCAACGAAGACAAACTCCAAAGAGCCGTCAGAGACAAATATTATAATTTAAGAAGCTTTGGCAACTTTTACAATATTGAAAAAATCTAATCATAAGGAAACGGTCATGACCGAGACAAAAAAGACTAACCGAAACTGGGTATTCTGGCTGACATTATTTGTTCTTTTCTGTGCTTCGGTATATATTTTGCGTTCCGTACTCTTACCATTTGTCGCAGGCATTATCATCGGTTACTTATTGGATCCGTTAACGTCTAAATTTACCAAACTGGGATTAAACAGAACTTTGGCAACTTTTTTAGTGCTTTTTTTGGTCATCATTACCCTTGTTCCTGCTCTGATCATCTTATTTGGCGTTATTGACGAACAACTTGGACGTTTCATTGCCGTCGTTCCTCAATACATCGGAGCATTAATCAAAAAAATAGAACCGCTGATTATCGAACTTCAAGATCGTTTTCCTAATTTGGAACCGGATAAAATTAAGGAATATCTGCGTAATAACGCCACCAATAGCTTGAAATTAATCGGTTCCGTATTCAGAAGTGTGATTACTGGCGGATTCGCATTTTTCAATCTGCTTTCCCTGCTTTTGATTACCCCTGTTGTAACTTTCTATATGCTCCGCGATTGGGATAAATTCATAACCAAAGTTGACGGACTGCTCCCAAGAAGCTCCAAAGCCTCTATCCGTCAACAAGCTCGCGAAATAGATCGTACATTGTCCGGTTTTATCCGCGGACAAGTCAGCGTCTGCATTCTGCTCGGAACCTACTATTCTTTGGGCTTGTACTTTGTTGGTTTAGAACTTGGTGTTCTGGTTGGTTTCATTGCCGGACTGATTTCCTTTATACCGTATGTGGGAAGCATCGTCGGATTCGTTGTCAGTTTGGGAATAGCCTTTGCTCAATTCGATTCTCTCATGCCGGTTATTCAGGTTGTGATTGTATTTCTGACCGGACAATTCCTAGAAGGCAACTTCCTTACCCCTAAACTTGTCGGAGAAAATGTAGGTCTGCACCCGGTTTGGGTTATGTTTGCCTTACTGGCGGGAGGTGTCCTGCTCGGCTTCCTCGGATTAATGATTGCGGTTCCGGTTGCCGCCATTATCGGAGTGCTCATCCGTCACGCAATTGAAAACTACAAAAAGAGCTCTCTGTATTTAGATAATTAAGCCGCTTTTTAATAAAAACTTTAGAGTTTGACGATACAATTCTTTCAAACTAAATCAGAAGGAATGTATGATGTTAAACTATATATTTGATTACCTGTCTGCCCCGGATTACTTTAATACGTTAACAGCCCGCGGCGTAATGGCTTTTTTTGTTGCCCTAATCTTGTCCCTCAGCTTTGGCGAACGCCTGATTGACTTTCTTCACCATCATCAAAGTAAAGGACAACCGATAAGAGAAGATGGTCCGCAAAGCCACCTGTTAACCAAAAAGGGAACTCCGACCATGGGGGGAATTCTGATTCTTGGTTCGGGAATAATTACCGCCCTCATTTGTACAAACTTAAACAACTTGTTTGTATGGATTGCGATTTTAGTATTGGTTGTTTATGGATTGACCGGATTCGTTGACGACTATATGAAAGTAAAAAAACAAACCGCCAATGCCATGACCGCCCGAATGAAATTGTTTTTGCAATTTACAACAGCACTGGCTGCCGTACTTGTAATTTCTTATGCCACTCCGGAAAATCAACGCTATAACCTGAACATTCCTTATTTCCGCAACTTGGCAATTAACCTTTGTTGGTTTTACATTCCTTTTGCAATGATTGTCATTACCGGAGCTTCTAACGCCGTTAATTTAAACGACGGCCTTGACGGATTAGCTTCCGGATTATCAATTTGTGCCTTTCTGGTCTTTATGATTATCGCTTACATTTGCGGAACGGACATAGCCAAATATTTTTACATCACCCCAATTCCTCAATCCGGAGAAATAGCGGTTTTATGCTCCGGCATTATCGGCAGTTTATTAGGGTTCTTATGGTTCAACGCTCCCAAAGCAAAAGTATTTATGGGGGATACCGGTTCCTTAGCACTGGGAGCTTTACTCGGTACAATTGCGGTTATGACTAAACACGAAATTCTTCTGGCTATTGTCGGCGGCGTTTTTGTCATGGAAGCCCTTTCCGTTATAATCCAAGTCTTTTGGTTCAAAAAAACCGGTAAACGCTTTTTCAAAATGGCTCCGATACATCATCACTTTGAGCAATTGGGCTGGAGTGAAGTAAATGTCGTTGTCCGTTTCTGGATTATCGGCTTCATCTTAGCCGTTATCGGTCTGACCTCACTAATGACTATTTAAGGAGCCAAATTGTGATTTCTTTTTCCAGAAACAGCAAAAGCTTGATAGCCAACTGGTGGTGGACCGTTGATAAGGTTTTGCTGTCTCTGGTAACAATTTTGGTCGCCATCGGAATCTTTCTGAACTTCTCGGCTAGCCCTGCAGTTGCCAACCGTATCGGTTACGGAAGTTTTCACTTTGTTAAACGTCAATTGTTTTTCATTCCTCTTGCATATTCTCTGATGATTTTTCTTTCCATGCAAAGCCTGAAAACTATCCGAAGGACAGCAATTTTAGGGTACATCGCCACAATCTTTTTGATGATTTTGACACTCTTCTGGGGAGAAGAAACCAAAGGTGCCTCACGTTGGATTCGTATTTTGGGTTTTTCCCTGCAACCGTCAGAATTTATTAAACCTTTCTTTGCCGTTGTTGCAGCCTGGCTGTTTGAAGGTCAAAAAAAATACCGAGACATGCCTGGCAATTTTCTTTCCATGAGCCTTTATGCCTTCACTCTTATTTTACTGCTAATGCAACCGGATGTAGGAATGTCTATCGTCGTTTCTGCCATCTGGGTATTTCAATTTTTTCTGGCAGGGCTTTCCATTCTTCTTGTTACGATTCTGGGAATTGTCGGCATCGGTTTGATGGTTTTGGCTTATTTCACGTTCAACCATGTTCATACCCGAGTCCAACAATTTTTGGATTCGGAACATAATCTGAGCTATCAGGTAAAAAAATCTTTAGAAGCTTTTCAAAGCGGAAGCCTTTTCGGCAGAGGCCCCGGAGAAGGTATCGTAAAACTGAATATTCCCGATGCTCATACTGATTTTATTTTTGCCGTCGCGGCTGAAGAATTTGGTTTGATTTTATGTTTAATTCTGGTAGGCTTATTTGCAACGATTGTTATTCGAGCAATGCTGATTTCCATGAAAGACAACAACCTGTTTATTATTCTTTCAGCTGCCGGATTATCAGCGTCTTTCGGCTTGCAAGGCATTATCAACATGGCTTCGACCCTGCACCTTATGCCAACCAAAGGAATGACGCTTCCTTTTATTTCTTACGGCGGTTCATCCATTCTGGCATCGGCTATCGGAATGGGAATGCTGTTAGCCATAACCCGTAAAAACGTACACGCGGAGGACAAAGATGAAAACTAAAAACAAATCATCAAAAAAACCACTGATTATTCTCACGGCCGGAGGAACCGGCGGACATGTCTATCCCGCAGAAGCCTTGGCCGAAGAGCTGAATAAACGAGGATACCGCCTCGCCCTGATTACGGATAAACGCGGCAAAGATAACTACAAAGGAAAACTCGGAGAAATAAAAAACTATGCCGTCTATGCCGGTGCCTTGGTTGGAAAATCCAAATGGTTTAAAGTCAAAAGCCTGTTCAAAACCTGCCTCGGTATTATTCAAGCCGGATATATTTTGTTCAGAGAGCGTCCGGCATGTGTGGTAGGATTTGGCGGATATGCCTCTTTCCCCGCTTCAATGGCAGCTATCCTAATGGGGGTTGATTTAGTCATCCACGAACAAAATTCTGTTATGAGTCGCACCAACCGCTTTTTGAGCAAATACGCTTCACTGATTGCCCAGAGCTTCAAAAAAGTAAAATATACCCCGCAAAACATCAAAACCGTACTGACCGGAATGCCTATCCGCAAAGCCATCGCAGACATTCACAATACGGAATATCCTCAATTTGAGGGACAAAAATTCCAAATCATGGTTTTAGGCGGTTCCCAAGGGGCAAAAATTTTCGGCGATGTCGTCCCTGAAGTCATCAAAAGTCTGACTAAAGAAGAACAGAAAAGAATTCGTCTTTTCCAACAATGCCGAGAAGCAGACGTTCCAACAATAAAAGAAGCCTACAAAGGCTCTTCCGCAGAAATAACTTTATCTCACTTTTTCAACAACATGCCGGAACTTTACCAACAAACACATTTAATTATCTCTCGAGCCGGTGCTTCTTCCGTTTGTGAAATTGCTGCCGTCGGTCTCCCTTCCATTCTCATCCCTCTGCCAATTGCCGCTGATGACCATCAAACTTCCAATGCTCAAGAAATCGCCGATGCAAAAGCAGGTATCGTCCTTAAACAAAAAGACTTCACAAAAGAAAAACTGAGTGATCTATTACAATCGCTGATGAATGATGAAAAAAAGCTGAAGACGATGTCTGCCAATGCTAAAAAAGTAGGTATTATTGACGCGGCTGAACGCTTTGCCAACGCCATTGAAAAAGAAATCATCACCAAACATTGATACCGGAGAGAACAATATGCTGAGACTGAATTTATTTAAATTCAAAAAGAAAAACAGTCTTATTGAACTGCTGCCTGAAATTCGGGGAAAATACCTGAGCAACATTCCCCTCAGCCGCCATACTTGGTTTGGCGTCGGCGGCCCTGCGGAAGTTTTGTTTATCCCCGCCGACAGCAAAGACTTAGGCGTGTTTTTAAAACTAAAACCTTATAATCTGCCGGTATGTGTTATTGGCGGCGGTTCTAATTTATTGGTCAGGGATGGCGGTGTTCCGGGAGTCGTCATCAAATTGGACAGCCCTTACTTTAAGAAAATAACCGTTAAGGAAAATACCATCACCTGCGGAGCCGGAGTAAAAAACATTGAACTCAAAAAAACAATGATTGAACACGAGCTTGGTGGTCTGGAATTTCTCTGTTCCATTCCGGGAATGATTGGTGGTTCCGTAAAAACCAATGCCGGTTGCTTTGGAAAATCCGTCAAAGATGTTATCTTGGAAGCACGAATTATTGACGATACGGGAGAGGAAAAAACAGTCAGTGTCGACGATTTAATGCTTTCCTACCGCAATAGTTATTTTCCTGATGACTGGATTATTCTCTCCATCACTTTTAAGGTGGAAAAAAGTTCTGCGGAAGATATCAAAAAAACTTTGGAAGAACACAAAAAATACCGAATGAAAAGCCAACCGTATAACGAAAAAACTGCCGGTTCCACATTCAAAAATCCAGAAGGTCTCAAAGCTTGGGAACTCATCAAAAAATCCGGTTGTGCCGACTTGCAAATCGGAGGAGCAAAAGTCTCGGAGAAACATTGTAATTTTCTGATTAATACCGGAAACGCCTCTGCCAAAGATTTGGAAATCCTCGGAGAAACAATCGTTCAAAAAGTCAAAGACAAAACTTCCATCACTTTGGAATGGGAAGTAAAACGTTTAGGTATCAACAAATAAGAATATGGCTGAAACACCCGAAAATAAACCGGAAAAACCGATAAAACCTACCGATAATAAAGTTTTATTACCAACAACTTGGCCTTATCGCATTATCGGTAATCTGGTGATTTTGGGACTCATTTTCCTTACCGCATCAATTACAATCACCATAAAAAACAGCCTGGTCAGCAAAAAAATTATCGACTTAAAACAACAGTTTTACAACTATAGCGGAACAATCGGCTTTACCGTTGATGACATTTTGATTGAAGGCCGAAACAAAACATCCAAACAAGCAATTCTGGATATCTTAAACATCAACCGCCAAAGCAACATTCTCGAAATTGATATTCAGGAGATTCGAGAGAAAATTAAAACTCTGCCCTGGGTTCGGGAAGCTGTTGTCAAAAGAAGTTTTTTTCCAAACATCCTTCATATCAAAATAGAAGAACGTCAAGTTCGAGCCATCTGGCAAATTTCTGAAAAATTTCACCCTATAGATACGGAAGGAAACGTTATTGATGCCCCATTCAAACCCTCCAAACCAATCTTGCTCATTGTCGGAGAAGAAGCTCCTGAACACATAACCGAACTTCTGGAAATTGTTTCTCAGGAACCGGAAATCTCCAAACGTATAAAGGTTGCCAGTTACATTTCAAAACGCCGTTGGAATATTATTCTGGATGATATTGAAAACGGCATTACCATAAAGCTTCCGGAAGAACATCCGGAAAAAGCATGGAAAAAATTATTAAAATTAAACACAACTCAAGGCATTCTTAAACGTAAATTAACTATCATTGACTTACGATTGGAAGATAAGGTTGTTGTCAAACTCGGAAAAATAAGCACAAAAGAGAAAGAACAACTCCGCAAAAATAAAAAAGAACAAAAAATGTAAAGATTTTAACGGAGGATATAACATTGCCACATTCATTCAATCGACTGACAACGGTTGCCGCACTGGATATCGGTTCATCCAAAGTCTGCTGCATCATTGCCAAAATCAGCCGGGATAAAAGAATTAATGTGGTCGGATACGGCTATAACGCCTCCAAAGGGATAAAAAACGGCATTGTTACTGACATCAATCAGGCCACCTTGTCTGTATGCAATGCAGTCGAAACAGCCGAACAAATGGCCAATGAACGTATTGACCGCGTTATCGTAAACATCTCCGGAGACAAAATAAAAAGCTCGGTTAAAGAGGCCACAATTTCTATTAGCAAAAACCGTCCGGTCAACGAAAACGACATCAATAAAGTTATTGAAAAAGGCATCAATAAAATTAATGTCGAAGACTACGAATTGATACACTGCCTGCCAACAAATTATCGTTTAGACACAGGCGATGAAATCAAAGACCCGAGAAACATCTACGGCGAAAACTTATCCGTCAATATTTTACTGGGTTTAATTCCTGATATACAATTTAAAAATATCTCCACCGTTATTGAAAACGCTCACCTTGAGATTGTAGAAAAGGCTTTTTCTGCTTATGCTTCAGGACTATCCTGCTTGGTAGATGACGAAAAAGAAATCGGAGCAACAATTGTTGACATAGGCGGCGGTACTACCAACATCGCTACTTTCAAACACGGTCATCCGGTTTTCTTTTCATCCTTAGGTGTTGGCGGCAATAATGTAACCAACGACATCGCATGGGGATTGACCACATCCTTTACTCATGCCGAAAGATTAAAAACATTACATGGTTGTGCTTTTCTGACCAGTAAAGATAAAGAGGAAACCATCAATGTTTATCCGGTTGGGGAAGAAGATGATAGTTTAATTAAACAAGTTCCAAGAGCGGAATTAATCAACATCATTACCCCCCGGATAGAAGAAACCTTTGAGTTGGTAAATAAAAAACTAGCCGATCATGGCCTTAAAAATATTTCCAGTCATCGGGTTGTATTAACCGGCGGCGGCAGCCAATTATCCGGTATCCGTGAAGTTGCCTCTATGGTTTTGGATAAACAAGTACGTCTGGGACGTCCGAAAAATATTTTAAACTTGCCGGACAACCTTTACACTCCGTCTTTTTCAACGGCTGTCGGATTATTGCTTTTTGCTTTAAATTATACTGAGAAAAAACCCAATAAAATCATCAGCAAACCATCCGGAAACAATAGCGGATTCAGCAAAATCTTTGAATGGATTAAACAAAATTTCTAAAAAGACAAAAAGCTATCCCTACAAAAAAATAAAACAAATTATCAGTAATAAAAGTTCACAAATTTACATTTGGTAACCAAAACTTAATTTATTTTTTCTATTCTGAACAAAACAAATAAAAATTTTGGAGTAAAAAAAACAATGTCAATTAAGTTAGCCGTTCCGGAAAAAACAATAACTCACCTCAAACCAAGAATCTCCGTAATCGGCGTCGGCGGCGGCGGCGGAAATGCCGTTAACAACATGATTGCCCAACAACTTGAAGGCGTTGATTTTATTGTTGCCAACACAGATGCTCAAGCTCTTGCTCATTCATCTGCCAGCCGCAAAATTCAATTAGGTCTGGAAACTACTCAAGGCTTAGGTGCCGGAGCCAGACCGGAAGTCGGTCGAGCTGCCGCAGAAGAAGCAAAAGAAGAAATCGAAAGAGAGTTGGAAGGAGCCAATATGGTCTTCATTACCGCCGGAATGGGTGGTGGAACAGGTTCCGGTGCTGCTCCGGTTGTTGCCAGACTGGCAAAAGAAAAAGGCATCCTGACAGTAGGTGTCGTTACCAAACCATTCCAGTTTGAAGGTCGCAAACGTTACGAAACAGCAGAAGCCGCCGTTGAAGATTTCACTTCTTCCGTAGACAGTATCATTATCATTCCGAACCAAAATTTGTTCCGTATTGCTGACAAAAAAACTACCTTGGCAGACGCATTCATTATGGCCGACAATGTTTTATATGCAGGTGTCCGCTCCATTACCGATTTGATGATGATGCCGGGACTGATTAACCTTGATTTTGCCGACATCAAAAGCATTATGCAGGATAAAGGTAAAGCCATTATGGGAACAGGTGAAGCCGAAGGCGAAGATCGTGCCGTTAAAGCCGCTGAACAAGCTTTAGCTAATCCACTTTTGGATGATTGTTCCATGCAGGGAGCCAAAGGTGTTTTAATTAACATTACCGGCGGCTCAGACATTACCCTGTTTGAGATTGATGAAGCTGCCAGTCGCATTAAAGAAGAAGTTGACGAAGATGCCAATATCATCTTCGGTTCAAGTTTTGATGAAAATCTGTCCGGAAAAATTCGTGTTTCCATTGTAGCTACAGGTATTGGCAATGCCAAAGGTGTACAACCAAAACCTCAAGTCAATAACAAACCGACAAGTTATATTGAAGAAAGTTATATTAAAGATTTGGAAGTAGCTCCAACCCCTACTCCTGAGTTAGATTCAAATCTTGAAAAATTCTCGGCAACCAAAGAAAAAGATGTTGCCGAAACCATCGCCGAAACACTTGACGCATCATCAATTCTTTCCGGCGGTATGGAACCTGAACAAAAGGAAGAACCGATTATCCAAACTTCTATTGAAGAAGAAAAATTCGAAGATTTCGATACATTGGAAAAATCTCCGGTTTTAAATGAAATGCCAAAAGCATCCTCTTTGTTCAAAGCTATTATTAACAAATCAGAAGACTTAAATTCGGAAGCTCAATTAGAGAATATCCTGTCTTCAAATGAAAATGTTTTTACGGCTAAGAGTTCTATCAGAACCATCGAAGAAGAGCCGGAATTATTCCCGGATCACAATCCAACCCCTTTCGCTCGCCACAAACAAGAAGAGCCTGAAGAATTGATTGTGAATGACGATGAAGAGTATACCCCAACTCTGATTGAAAGAGTAACAGGTTTCTCCATCGCCAGAAGAAACAGAAAGAAAAAAGAGCAAGAGCATATCCAAGAAGCTGTAACTCCTTCTTTCTCTGATGACGAATACCACACAGAAGACAGATTGAATTTGGAGATTCCATCTTTCCTGCGTCGTAAATAAAACGTCATTCAAAAATTATTATCGTTATAAACCAAAAAAAGCCTCCAAACGGAGGCTTTTTTAATATCTCGAACAATCTGTATTGGACAATAAAAAACTCGGATAGCGTGCGTAAATAATAAGAAATAAAGAAAAATGTGAAGGAGTGTACAAATTAGTACATAACTGAACATTTTATCTGCAATTTCTGTATCAGTTATCAGCTAGACGAGTTTTGAAAAACTCGGAGAATGAGTCATATAATAAGATTGAAAAGTGAAAGTACCGCAGCGTACATCGACGTACGTGAGGACA
>CAZFRT010000010.1:0-20953 GCA_964521455.1 uncultured Azospirillum sp. | reverse complement strand
CCTATATACTATCCATACTAAGTCTTTTTTTTTTTTTGCAACAAAAAAGTGTATACTGTCGCGTTTTTTTATATTTTTGTAACCTGCCGAATGAGGGTTATTTTACAGAATGTAATATGTCAACAATTGAAAAAACGGCATTAATTTGATTAAATGTTTCGAAAGTTCTTTTATAGTCGGGAATTTTGTGGAATAAGGAAGATACCTCAAACATATCTTTTGAGGTATTGATGGCAATAAGGACTTTATTGTCAAAAAAACTGAACTGGATTTGTTTTCCGTTAAATACTTGCTTGAGTTTAAGCATTCTTTCCATAAAAGCAGTTGTCAGAACATAACGAGCCTCAATTTGGTCTGTGGAATAAACCTCAAAATATTTCTCAAAGATAACATCTTCAAGTTTTACGTTTTCCATATTTGAAACGCAGTAAAAACGGTTGAAAATTCCGTGATCTGTTTTAACCACGGTTTGTCCGCTAAAGTTTTTGTTCATATCCAGTTCGATGATGATTCCGTCAAAAATGGTAACTCTTCGGGAGCCTTTTCGGGTATGGACAATTTTAACAAGTTCCTCTTCTGCAACCATAATGTTAACGTTTTTATAGGTTCCGCTGAAAAAGTCATCGTCTTCTTTGTCGTCATAATGCCCGAACAAACAAGTTTTATTAATCAAATCGGTATGAATTCCCCGTTGATAAGCATAAGAAAAATCACCGAAATAAGAAAGCAGCTTTTTCATAACATTCTTTTTGATGTGTTCTTTAAAGCGTGTAATCGGAGAATGAATAATGTAAATGGCTATGGCAACCAAGAAGAACATCGTCTTTACATAGTTTTCGTTCATGGCTAAATCTTGCCCGCCGACAACGACGACCGAAGCATGAATAACACCGATAATGATAACGGAAACAAAACACAACATCCAAAAGTATAACAAATACTTTTTTCTTTGTTTTTCCAACTCCGGAAAATCGTTTTGGAATTTCGTGTCAAAAAAATTCTTGAATTCGGTATTGAGTTTTACCGATTTCCGCTTGTCAGGAATCATTTAAAGAATTCCCGACTGTCAATACGTTCTTTGGCGGCGGCTTCAGCCTCAAAAAACGGCATGTCGGCTTTCACGTTAACCAGCTTGGCAACCACGTTTCCCGGAAAAATTTCTGCAGTGTTTTTCAGTTCATTAACACTGGCATTATAAAATCGTCTGGCAGCGGCAATGTGCTCTTCAACCTCACTCAGACTGTTCATGGCTTGGAGCATTGTCTGATTGGATTTTAAATCCGGATAATTTTCAACGGATAAGGTGAATTCCTTCAACTTCTTATCTAACAAATTCTCCAATTCAATTTGTTGTTGCGGATTGCCGGAAAAAGAATTTTCCATGGCTTGGGTTCTCAGTTTGGTAATCTCTTCCATGAGCGTTTTTTCATGCTCCATGAATTTTGCCGCCATATTCAACAGGTTGGGAATCATGTCATAACGTTTTTTGAGCTGGACATCTATACCCGAAGACGCCTCTTTTACTTTGTTTCTGGCTTTGATGAGTTGAACATAAATAAAATAAAAAATAATTGCCAGACCAAGCAAAATAAGCCAAGATATATGGTGCATTTTCCAAATCTCCTTAAAATTGATTTTACAATAAATTTACACCGGTTTCCTTAAATTTTATTAAAAGAATTAGCAATATTTTCACTTTTTTTCTCTTACAATCGCTAAAAACGACGGAGGAAAAATGTTGAATATCATTTGGTTTTCTTTTTTTGTGGCGGCTTTCGCGGCTGCGTTGTATCAAAGTGTGTTTGAGGGTAATACCTCCGTTTGGACGGATTTGGTCTCGTCTGTTTTTTCTTCTTCTAAAAGTGCGTTTACCATTTCTCTGAATTTGACGGGAATTTTATGTTTTTGGTTGGGTTTGCTCAAAATAGCCGAAGCATCGGGATTAACCAATCTGTTGGCAAAGGCTCTTTATCCTTTGTTTAAGCGGATAATGCCGGAAGTTCCTGAAAATCATCCCTCAATCGGCTCAATGGTTATGAACATTGCCGCTAACGTGTTGGGTTTGGACAATGCCGCAACCCCGATGGGCTTAAAAGCCATGGAACAGTTGCAGGAACTCAACCCTAAAAAGGATACTGCATCCAACGCCCAAATATTGTTTATGGTAATTAATTCTTCCGCCGTAACCCTGATACCGATAACGATTTTAATGTATCGGGCGGAATTGGGAGCCACAAATCCCGCCGCGGTGTTTATCCCGATACTGTTGGCAACATCTTTATCTACATTGGCTGGTTTTGCCGCTGTTGCCCTAATACAAAAACTCGATGTGTTTAATCGTGTGGTTTTGAGTTATTTATCGGGATTTGCCGGACTAATTGTTTTAACGGCTTGGTATTTTAACAGTCTTCCGCCTGAAGAGCGTTTGGCAAATTCCGCCAATTGGGGAAATTGTATTTTATTCTCACTGATAGTGGCTTTTCTTCTGTCCGGAGTTATCCGAAAAATCAATGTGTACGACACGTTTATTCAGGGAGCAAAAGAAGGTTTTGATATTGCCGTTCGTATTATTCCTTATCTGGTGGCAATGTTGGTTGCTATTGCCGTTTTGCGGAGTTCCGGAGTGATGGAATTGTTAGTGGCGGGATTTACTGCTTTGTTTGAGTGGATGGGATTGGATACAGGTTTTGTTCCGGCTTTGCCGACAGCTTTACTCAAACCATTGTCGGGAAGCGGAGCCAGGGCCATGATGATTGAAACCATGCAAACTTACGGAGCAAATAGTTTTCCGGCATTTATTTCCTGTATCGTCCAAGGCTCGACCGAAACAACATTTTATGTCTTGGCAGTCTATTTCGGTGCAGTAAAAATCAGTAAAACGCGTTCGGCTTTGCCTTGTGCTTTGTTTGCGGATGTAGTGGGGATTGTTTCGGCAGTTTGTTTGGGTTATTTGTTTTTTGATTAAAGCCAGTGCAATTTTCGCATAATTGCCAATAAAATCGTTACCAGAAGAAACAGAAAACCGCACACCACGGCAAAAGCCCAATGATTTTCGGCGTAAGGAATGCCGGCGACGTTGATTCCCAGTAGGCCGGTAATCAGTCCTAAAGGCATAAAAATAACCGTAACAATGGAAATCATATACATAATCCGGTTCATATTAATACTCATCTTACTTTGCAGTTCTTCATAAAATACGGAAAGATGATCTTTTGAGTAGTCTAAATCTTCAATAATTTTTACCAAAGTATTGTAAGTTTCTCTCAAACGAGCCTTGTTCTTATTGCCTTTAAACACGGAAGAGGTGTCATGTTGCAAATTAAGAAAAATATCTTTCTGCGGATTGCTGTATCGACGGATGGATATAATCTCCCGTCGCAGTTCACTGAGGGATTCCCGTAAGTCAAAATCACTCAGAGTGTCTAAATTAATAACCCTTTCTTCTAAATCATCGGTATCATCTCTGATTTTGACGACCACATCTTCAATGTTTGAAACGATACGATCTGAAATGTCGATAAAACAGTCGACAGCGGTTTTGGGACCGCTGTTTTTCATAAGTTTTTCAAAAACGGTGCGTATATCTTTTGTTTTTCGGTGAGAGAGGGAAATAATTTTATTATTATCAATCCAAAAACGTAGCGAAATCATATCATCAATATCACTGTTTTTATTTAAGTTGACATCTCTTAAAATAACCACAATACCTTTTTCGGTCGTAAAATAGCGGGGACGGGTTTCCTCATCGCATAAGGCATTGGCAATAGTGCTTTCTATGCCGTAGTCCTCTGTTAGCAGGTGATATGTTTCCGGATCTTTATAATCCAGATTCTGCCAGAAATTACTATTGGTGTTTTTTAATTTTTCTGTATCAGCCATCGTATCCGATAGGAGTTCTCCGCCGCCTTTCCCGTCCAAAATTATCGTAAAGGTTGGGAGTTCCGTAGTTTTGTCGTTCATTTATTTTCTCCTGTGCAGAAGAAAATATAAGCCCCTGATTATCTAATTCAACCAAGCAATGTTTTTTATTTTGAAATGAGATATATTAATCTATCTTAAACATAATTGGGGTATACTGAAAAGGTATGAGATGTAGGAATATAAAATGAAAGTTTTGGTACAAAGGGTAAAAAGAGCATCCGTTGAGGTTGCCGGAGAAGTTGTCTCTTCTATCGAAAAAGGCTTTCTGGTCTTTATCGGTGTGGAGAAAAACGACGAGGAAAAAGAGGCGGAGTTTTTGGCTAAAAAAGTAAGTAATCTGAGAATATTTGAGGATGAAGCGGGAAAAATGAACCTTTGTATAAAAGATATTAAAGGTGAATGTTTGATAGTTTCGCAATTTACCTTGGCCGGAGATACCAGTCGGGGAAATCGCCCGGGTTTTGAAACAGCCGCCCGTCCGGATAAAGCAAAACCGTTGTATGAGTTTTTCAGCCAATGTGTTCAAGCTGAGGGGATTCCCGTTCAAAACGGAATTTTTCAGGCCGATATGCAAGTGTCTTTGATAAATGACGGTCCGGTAACTTTCTTGTTGGAAAAATAAATATTCAAAAGAGGAAAAGATGAACGAAACAATGATAGAAAATAATGCGGATTTGCAATGGCAAAATGAAGAGTATATGCGTTGTTTGCGGTTGTTAATGCAGTATGATTACAGTCGTACGGCTGAGATAATGAATGTTGAAAAACAAATTTATGCCACGTTAAAACAAAATCCGGAGAACGTGAACGGATTAATTGTTCTGATGCTTGAACAGATAATGCTCGGCAATCATCAGCGAGCAAAAGCTCTTGCCTATAAAATTTGGGAAATCGGCGGACATTTGACTATTGAGACCGAAAATCTGTATATCCAAAACCTTATAAATATCGGATTAATCGAAATGGCGGGCGTTTTGTTAAAACCCCGATTTGAAAATATGAACGAAAACATCTTTTCTTTTTATCCATCAATGTTGAAATATGCTATTGCTTCGGGAGATTCTTTTCTGATTGAGAAAATCAATTTGACGGATTTATCTGCTCCGTCAAGACAAATGTTGGTAGATTTTTTGAATGTAAACCGGCAATTGAACTATACGGAGCATTTTTCAAATCTGCAAAAACAACTTTATGCACAAAACAAAGAGGTAATGCTTTCTTATGATATAAACCTCTATAATGACAGGGGATTTACTGATATGGAAATAGTTTTATATGTCAGTAATGATATCTTAGACGTCAATCAGCATTACGAAAAAATGGAAATGCAGGTTATCAGTTATTGTGCCGTCAAAAAAATCAAAAGATTAAATAACTTGTGTTTTCTAATCCGTCCTATTTCTGCTCATCCGGCATTGTTGAACCGGCCGGCGTAATAATTTTCGGAATGGCCGGACCGCGATTTTTTTTCCGTTCTAGTTGTTCAATGCGATTAATTGTTTGTTCTCCGGCTTTTTCAAAAAGTTTAGTCATTAATTTAGCTGCGACTTCCTGTTCATTTTCGTCGCTGGAGAATAATACAAAACGGTTTTGATGTTCGGTTGATGTTGTTTTGTCTTCGACATTTTCCAGTTCGACGGCAATAACCATTTGCAAACGATTGGTGTTGCTGTTGATCGGATCAACTTTTGCTCGCAAAACTTTTGTTCGGACAATATAATCTGCTAAATCAGCTTTGTCTGTTACATAAAAATATTCGTTTTGTGAGAATTGCTTTTTTATAATTTCCGCTCTTTTTTCAGACTTTGTATTATTAAAAAATTCTGTCGGAGTTATAAAAACAAAGCCTTTTTTATCCAATTTTGCTGAATCGGGTGTTTTTTCAGCCTCATTTTCTTCAATATTGTCTGAATTTGTTTTTTTTCTGTTATCGACAACAATTTTTACCCTTTCTGCATTCTTTTTGTTCAAGCCCGGATCAGGGTTCTTTTCGATAATTTTAACAACGGTTGGAGAAATCATCATCGCAGGATCGGAACTTTTAACCGAAGTGTCTTTGGTTCGTTCAATGTCTTCTTGAGTTTCTACGGCGTTTTGAATGGCATAAAACAAATTTTCTTGGCGGATATATCCGGTAATTTCGACACAAATTTCCTCTTCATCTTGTTTGGTGGTCTTAACGGATAAATCATCCAATGAGTTATCAACCAAATTATAAACCAGAACATTGAAATCGTGTTCGTTAAATTCTTTTTGAACGTTGGAAAGCTGAGCTAAGTTCCTAACCGCATTAAAACTGGCTTTGTCCGATGCCCGAACTCTCACGGAAGAACGAGCTTCTCCCTCCTTTAACTTTTCGCAACCGGTTCCGAAAACGGCAACACTGCTACTGTCGTCTTCATCTGCGACGGTAAATTCTTCGGCATAAGCTGAAATGCTTCCCGAGAGGCATAAAGAAAAAAGCGTGTAAAGAATCAGTTTCATTTACCACCAGCTTTGATCACCATTTTGAACCTGTTGAAGAACCTCGGTCCATTCATTTATTTTTTTGTTGTCTTTATCATAAAGTGTCATTGTATATTTAATGGCCGGAACTTGAGTATTCTCAAGCGGAATTTTATCGACAATGGTTTCGATGTAATAATCTGCATCATTTAAGTTATTGACGACATGAAAAGTTCTGGAACCTTCAATAATGTCTTTAGAAACCTTTCTGGCGTAATAAAAACCGTTAGGCATATCTTCGCTGGCTTTTTTTATTTCCATAACATAGAGGGTCGGCGTAACGGATTTTTCATAAATTTCGGTTGTCTGGTCAAGCATTTTGTTTGTTGTTCGCACAGCCACGATGGAATAAACTTCCGGTGTGATGGTTTCATCATACAAATTTTCCTCTCCATATGGCGTGTCAATAATGTATTTAGGCTTTTCCTGTTTGGAAATCCAAGAACAAGAAGCTAAAATAGCGGCGGCTAACAAAACAGATGATTTTTTCATACTGGATAATCCCGATAAATTTTATTTCACTTAACTTTACTATAAATATTTTTTAAGATTTTTACATTGTTTTTTTGACTTATTCACTATTAGGCTTTGCTTTTTTGCCAACAATAAGCTAAATTAGGCGAAAAACAATTGAGGAGTAAATATGGTTATAACTTTCGGGACAATTCTTATCGGACTTTTGTTGTTGGTTCGACCTTTACAGAAAAATCCTTTTTACATTTTACACACGGCGATTGTGATTTTATCGGCTTATTATATTGAGACACATTATTTTCGAGCATCGGTTTTTGGCGGAAAAACATTATTACTGTTTTTGGTTTTTCAAATAATAAGCATTAATTCGGTGGTTATTCTGGCTTATTGGCTGGATAAAAGAGCCGCAGTTCGGGGAACTTGGCGAGTTCCGGAAAGAAACCTTCATGCTCTGGAACTTTTGGGCGGTTGGCTTGGAGCTCGTATCGCTCAAAAAATTTTTCATCATAAAAACAAAAAGAAAAGTTATCAGGCCGTTTTTTGGTTTTTGGGATTTGCCCAGATTGCGGCAGTTATTCTTATATTGCGTTTTTTACAGCTGATATAGAATAAACTTGCAAATTTTTAATGAACGGATATGATGAGACCTGGTTTAAACAGATGGAAAAGAAAACAATGGAACAACCTGCAGAATTAAAATTCAGTGAACATTACAAAAGAATGTGGCCATATGTAAAACCTTATTGGTTTAGGGCTTTGTTGGGGGTTTTGATCTGCATTCCCGTAGGGGCGTTAGATTCCGTTGTGGCACTGGCTTTAAAGCCTTATATGGATGATGTCCTTGTTGCTAAAAATGAAGGCTCTCCGATGTATATTCCTTTTTTGATTATAGCTTTCACGACAATGCAGGGAGGCCTGAACTATTTGGCAACTTATCTCAATACCTGGGTGGGAACAAAAATCAATCAGGATTTGAAGCGGGCTTTGTTTAAGAAACTTTTGGCCCTTCCTGCTTCTTTTTATGACCGTCATGATTCAGGTTTCGTTATTCAGCGTTTTGTTGGTGATGCGGATACATCCTGTACCGGTTTGTTGGATAACCTGAAAATTTTCATTTCCCGCTTTTTCTCGTCATTGTCTTTAGTCTGCGTTTTAATTTATAACTCTTGGCAACTTTCGATTATTGCCATTGTTGTTTTGTTTTGTGCCTTGCTTCCTCTGGCGACCATTCGCCGCCGAATTAAAATGACCGTTCTGAAAGGTGTTGTCGAAGGCTCAAAAATCCTGACCAATTATAATGAAACCTACGCTGGCAGTAAAACAATCAAATCATATAATTTGCAACAACGCATTTATGATAAATTTGACAATACCATGAGAACCATTTTCAAGTTAAGTATCAAAATGGTGCAAAAAACAGCGTGGATGACACCGATGTTGCACGTTATTGTTTCTTTCGGTATTGCCGGGGTTATCGGTTACGGAAGTTATTTAATTGTTCACGGGCAGATAAGTAGCGGTAACTTTGTCTCCTTTATTACGGCATTGGTTTTATTGTATACGCCGATTAAAGGTATCGGCAAAAACTTTAATGCTGTTCAGGTGTCTTTCTTAGCAATTGAACGTGTGGTCGAAATTTTAGATATGAAACCTTCTATTAGTAATCGTCCGAATGCAAAAGAATTGAAGAAAATCGGCAAGAATATTGTCTTTAAGGATGTCTGGTTTGAATATAATGAAGGAACACCGGTTCTAAAGAATATTAACTTGGAAGTTAAGTCAGGAACAACGGTTGCGTTAGTGGGAAATTCCGGTGGCGGAAAAACCACTGTGGTTAACCTTCTTCCTCGTTTTTATGATGTTGTCAAAGGAGCGATAAAAATTGACGGAACCGATATCCGTGATTTGACATTGGCTTCCCTGCGAGACAAAATTGCCGTTGTGTTTCAGGATAACTTCCTGTTTTCGGGAACTATTCGTGATAATATTTTGTTGGGTAAAGAAGACGCTTCTGATACGGAAATCCATAATGCCTTGAAAATGGCTTATCTGGATGATTTTGTTGCCGGTTTGGAAAACGGGATTGATACAGACATCGGGGAACGCGGGGCTCTGCTTTCCGGCGGACAACGTCAACGTTTGGCGATTGCCCGTGCCTTCATTAAAAACGCTCCGATTGTTATTTTGGATGAGGCAACCTCTGCCTTAGATAACAAAGCCGAGGCTGTTGTTCAAAAAGCAATTGACAACCTGATGCAGGATAGAACGGTGTTTGTTATTGCTCACCGTTTGTCGACCATTCAAAATGCCGATAAAATTGTTGTTATTAATGATGGGGAAATTATTGAGGAAGGAAAACACGAGACTTTGTTGAATATAGAAAACGGGGCGTACAAAGCATTATATAATGCCCAGTTTAAGAACAAAGAAAAGAAAGCCTCTTAATGAAAAAGACAAAGCCTCTCTGAAGAGAGGCTTTTTTATGCACCTATCCGGTGTTGACAAAATTTCAAAAATAAATAAACTGTTGCGGAAAAATCTAGTCATTATAGTTTATAATTTAATTTGTATTAGTATGAAAAAAATTGGTTTTTACGCCGGAAGCTTTGATCCTTTTACCAAAGGGCATCTGGCAATCGTATGTGAAGCGTTGTGCACCTTTGATAAAATTATCATCGGTGTTGGTATTAACCCTTCTAAAAACACATTGTTTGATAAAGAAGAGCGGGAAAATCTCATCGCACAGTCTATTGATGATCTGATACAAATGTATCGGTATAGGGCTTTAAACAAGCAATCGTTTACAATTGGGGAAAAAAAAGCAATTACCCGTTTGATGGAAGAGCCTGAATGTTTGCAAATTGTTTCCTATGAGGGGTTAACGATTGATGTAGCAATCAGAAGGGGAGCAACATCTCTTATTCGGGGAGAACGCATTGTCGGCGATCACGATGCCGAGATGGCTCTTTCCGTCATGAATAGGGAGTTGCTGAATGTAAGAGGAAGACATTTGGATATGGCATCCATCCCTGTTCCCGACACCAAACTGACTTATATTTCATCCTCTGTGGTAAAGAATTTGTGTTCTTTAGGCGAATACGTTGCGGCTCAAAAGTACGTTATGCCGTCAGTTCATCAAGCTCTGATGAAGAAGTTTCTGCATACATATTATCCTCAAATTGCCTCACAGAAAGGTCAGGTTTCATGGCATAAGCTGTGCCTGAATTATTCGAAAAGAGCTTACCATAATTTGTCTCATATCGGTTATTGCCTGAATTATGTCAATGTTTTTGACCGAATTTCTCAAAAGGAGAGACGGGCTTTTACGCTACTTGAGCAAAGACATCTGTATGCCGCGGTTTTTTATCATGATTATGTTTGTCTGGGGCAGGATGATGATGAAGTCTGTTCCGCCAAGAAGGCTCGAAAATATTTGAGTTCGCTTGGCAACCATTCTCAGGATGTCGAAGATATGATTATGGCGACCAAGCATACGGGAGATTTTTCTAAAACCTCGTTGGCTTGTCAGGTAATGCACGACGTTGATTTGGCAATCTTGGGAGATCGGGATAATTACGGAATATATGCCATGCAGATTCGTAAGGAATATAGCAGTTATGAGACGGAAATATATGCTCAAAACCGCTGTGAAGTCCTTAGGCGGTTGTTGGATTCGGACTATCTCTATCAGACGGGGTTTTTCCGAGAGATATTTGAAGAAAATGCACAACAGAACATGAAAGTGGAGTTGGCATATTGGGAAGAACTATTGTAATCGGTTATCCAAAACTAACAAAGCCTCTCTAGCGAGAGGCTTTGTTAGTTTTAAATCCTTTTTTATGTCCGGAAGTTTTTGAATTTTTTCGAGAAGTTTGAGCTTTTGTTGTTTTTAACTTTTTTAAACGGGCTTTGTTAACTGAGAAACCAAAATTTCCGAGACATTTCCCCAAAGTGTAATAATGTGCGTGAGCAAAAGCCAGTAATCCGGCTTTTTCCAAACAGAGCTTGCCTTTTTCGTCAATATATTTGTCATCTACGTTCACGGCAACGACTTCCGCTAAAAACATATCATGAGTACCGTAATTGGTAATGCTTTTGACTTTGCATTCCAAAGAAAGAGGAGCTTCCATAATTTGCGGAGCTGAAATTTGTGAAGATATGCCGGGCGTAAGCTTCATTTCCTTGAATTTATCAATATCTTTACCGGATTTCACGCCGCAATAATCAACAGCGTTTACCAAAGCGGCTGTCGGAAGGTTTATCACAAATTCTCCCGATTCTTTAATGATTTTATGTGAAAAACGGGAAGGACGGATTGATACATAAGTAATAACGGGATCGCTGTTGATAATGCCGGTCCAGGCTGCCGTCATAACATTAGGTTTTTCCATTGTGCCGCAGGAAATTAAAGCTGGGGGAACCGGTGCCAAAAGAGTTCCAGGTTTCCATGTGATTTTTACCATTTATTTGCTTTCATAAAATTAAATAACAAAAGCAAACATATATGAGATTTTTCGATTAGGCAAAACAAATTTATTATTTTTTAAGGATTATACTTTAAGTTGTATATGAGACTAACAACTTCAAACCGCCTGAGAACGGGAAAGGGTGTTACATGATAAGAAAAAAGCACTTTATGAGCCTTCAGGCTCTAATTATTCTTGCCGCGATTCATGAATATGGCGGAAAGAGAAAAGTAACGGAAAATCTGGGAACATCAGTCGATACGATTAACAAATATCTTTCTATTTTGGAAGATGAGGTCGGATACAACCTATTGTTTAGTGACGGAAGAGGAACCATACTCACTTCCCGAGCTAAAAAATTGGTTGAATACGTGCATGTGATAGAAGATGTTTTTTCCAAGATTTATGATGGGGAAACGAATAATTCGGATTTAAAAGGCGACGTCAGAGTAAGTATGCCTTTAAGCGTTTTTATAGCTTTACCGCACGATAACATAAGTACATTTTTTGATAAATATCCGAATATCAATATCGTGTCTTTATCTAATCTGGAATTGCCGAATTTTAATTCATTGGATGTCGATATTGGTTTGACTTATGTTCCGCCGGAAGGTTCTGATGTTGTCATTATCAGCGACAAGAAAATAGAATGCGGTTTTTTTGCCTCTTCAAAATATCTGTCGGAGCATGGCTATCCGACTTCTTTTGAAGATATGCTCGAAAATCATTGGATTGTCAGTAAGGGAAATGTGCAAGCTTATATGAAAAGTTGGAAAGATGTCATAAAGAGAGCCAAACATATCAGATATAATTCCAACTCGGCTTCTGCCGCAATTGATATGGTTCGCAATGGTGCCGGAATTGCCGTTATGCCGATGCGTTTCAAAGATGAAGGACTTGTTTGTCTGGATAATTTCAAGGGTGATAATGAGATAACAATATATTTAGTTGCCAAAAAGAAGAGTAAAGATAATCCGAGAGTTCGGGCAGTTATTGACTACTACAAACACTCTCTCAGTCGGATGTAAAATTTTTATTGATATTTTGTAGTTTTGTGCTATCAAAAGAATATTGACAATAATTTGGACGAAACTATGAAACTGACGGATTTAATTCCGAATATCGGAGAAGTTATTCCTTATGAATATGAGGCAATTCGTTGTGATGAATATGAACGGCTTCTTTCTGATATATTGGCAAAAGCCAAAAGCAGTTTACACCCGAGTTTTATTCAAGTTGGCGGCATTCCCGGAGCCGGAAAAAGTACTTTTTGCCGCGAGCATTGCAAAACGGATGAACTGTTTATAAGTTTCGACGGTATAATGGAAAATCTCCCTCAATACCAAACAGATATTTACACATTGGGAAGAGCGGGGAGTTTTGCCAAATGGGAAATTCCGGCGAGGATTGTCGGATATGAACTTTTGCGGCGTGCTATTGAGAAAAAATGCAATATTCGCATGGAACACAGCGGTGTTAATATTCCGCATGTCCAACTGATGAACAATATTCGCAAATACGGCTATAATACGGAAATGTCCTTCATCTTGTGTAATGTGGAAAAGGCACATGCCAGAGCAATTCAGCGTGAAACGGTTACCAATCGTCATACGCCATATACTTTGATTGAAAAAAGGGCTTCATTGGTAAAAAAATTTCTTCCGGAATATATAAAAATTACGGATAAACTCTCTATTTACGATACGTCCTCCGGCAAAAATATATTGTTGAAAAATTATGCCAAAGGGTATCGTGTCAGCTAGAGATTTTTTCCGAACACCAGCGAATAAGCTTGTCGTAAGCTGATTTTATTTCCGCATCTGAACAACCGGAGAATTTTTCCCGATTAAGGCAATAATCTAAAATTTGTTTGTTATCTCCGTCCAAAAGAGAAAATAATTCTTTTTTTGAAGAAATATATTGGTTGTTTAAGAGAAAATATTCTGCCTGAAGAATAAAAAACACCATTTTGTATAAAGCTGTTAAAGCAGAAGGCAACGGCTCATCAAATAAAAAACTGTGAACGGCGGCATGGTAAAGATTTTGAGCTCCGTTTTTAATCGACAGACGAATATCTTGAGCAGATAGTGGAGAAATTAATTGTGCCAGATTTCCGGACAAAGGTCTTGTGTCATGAATAAATTGAAATAAATCAGATTTTTCCCAGTTTTGAATTTCTTTTTTGCCGGATACAAATCCGCAGGCTTTCTCGGAAAAAGGCATGGAACGAATAATATTTCTGTAAATTTCTAAATCGGAAAGCTCTGCTTTGTCTAAGATAAGCACAAAGTCAATATCGCTCTTCGGTCCGGCTTCTCCCCGGGCATAACTTCCCTGTAGGCCGGTAAACAGAATTCTGTTTCCAAAAGCCGTTGAAAGCTTTTGTTGGAGTTCTTTCAACCATGGTTCAATTGCAAGTAACATCTTTCCTCCGCTAGAAAATATTTGATTTTTTTTAAGTATCAGTTTATACAAAAAAACACAATAAAATTATGATGTTTCACTAAATTCAGTTATTATGGTACAAGAAGAATTATTAAAAGAAGCAACCGATTGGTTTGAGCAGAAGTACGGAAAACCCCCCGAAGAATGTGGCATAAATTTTTCCAAAGTATGGAACAAACGAATATTGTTCCTGAAAATTCCCACGGTAGTGTTTGCTCCCTCGGATGTGGAAGGAAATGCTTGTATTATGGTTCAACGAGGTATTCTCCGCCTGTTTAATGGTATGTGTGTTATAGTCCCTGTTTGTATGGCACTGTTTTGTACGGGAATTGTTTATAATTTCCTATTAGGAGCTCTTATTCTTATCACAGGAATTTGTGCGGTGTTCCTCATTATAAGTTTTCGATGCTACAAACGCTTTAAGCGACTGGAAAAACTGTATGAGAATAAAATAGAACTTTATGTTTCCGGAATGTCTGAAACATAAGAAAATATTTATCTCTAATAAAAAAAGCTCCTTTTTTAGGAGCTTTTTTTATTTAGTAATCATTGCAGCCTCGAATTTGTTGATACAGTAATGGTTTGCTTATGCTGTGATAGCGTTCTTTCTGTTCAATGGAACCGATTTGTGTTAAAAATTCGTTATGGTATCTTTCCGGAATATTAAGCTTGAGCAACTGCAACTGCCAAAAGTGAAGCATATTGTCCATATTGCCCTTCAAATAACCGTTGACGTCATTTAAATTATTGCGTTTGGCTGCATTAATACTTTTTGCGATAATTTCCGTGCGAATTTGAATAAGTTCGCGGTCTTTACTATGTTCCTCGGCATAACAAAGAGCTCCCGGAAGCAATCCCCGTGTTAAATAGAGTGGGGTATTAAAGCCTTTTGTCTGAGTAGGTGAAATCCCCGGTTTTTGAATGAAAGGCTGTACATCAATAATATAAGCTCGTTGGTCTCTGCTGGAATATAAAAGGTTTCCCGTATTTGTAAACAATCCCAGAGAGCAAACATCAATTGAATGGCGGCGAGATGACAGATAATGCAGATCATCATACAAAATATCAAAGGAAGCGTCTGGCATATTGGCGATTTTTTCAGACCAAGTACGAGTTTTAATCAATGATTCTTCACTGTCCGGAGCTGGTAACCCGGCCTTGTGAATTTCTATCGAAAAACCGGGAGAATAGCGATTAATGGTCAGAATAGTGTCTCCTCCGTTAATATCAGGATGATTCCAATAAGCAATCGGCTGGGCAAAATTCCGTTCCCCGAAAATATCATCTTGAGTTTTAAAAGGATAGCGTTGCAAGTAATCCTTCAAAACAGAAATGGATGGAGCATCCAAACTCATTTGAACGGTAAAATCCGGATTAGTGTCAATTTTATAAACCTTGACTTCTTGGCCTGAACCGAGACATCTGTCACATAAGGCAGTAATAACTTCGCTGGCTAAAGGCAACTGGGTATGATTAACTTTTTCCATAACTCCTCCATTTTTTGTCGAAATAATACAATTTCTGAAAAGTTTTGTCAATGATTTATTGGAAGAAGAATATGTATGAATAAAATTAAATGGTCTTTGTCAATCAAAGTCCGGTAAACCGGCCGCAGCCAAAATTGCTTCACAGAGCATTAACAAAAACATTGCTAATAAGTATTTAGTTTTTTCAAATTTTTTAAGCCTGTCAGGAAACTGAATAAGTGGAAAAAGAAACAGCCCCTAAAGTTTGAAATACTTTTAGGGGCTGTTGGATGAAGTCAAGCCAACGCTTGAAGATCTTTACAGCTCGTCGAGCACCGAGGCTGCCTTATTGGGGTTATTCCTGTAGAGGAATTTTGCCAAATTGGCCATATCCCCAAGAGTATGAGAGAAAGTCCCGCGGTTGTCCTCAGACAGAGA
Organism: uncultured Azospirillum sp.; assembly: GCA_964521455.1. Lineage (GTDB taxonomy): Bacteria > Pseudomonadota > Alphaproteobacteria > RF32 > CAG-239 > JAGAJR01. The sequence continues at coordinate 5,238 of CAZFRT010000010.1, read as the reverse complement.
GGCGAACCATTCTTTCAAATCTCTCAGCCAAAGGGCTAAGTCGAGCTTGTCATCGAACACGGGAGCGAAACCTCTGAGACTGTCTCCGCCGGTAAGAATGATGACCTCGTGGCCGGGGAATAAATCTCCGATAGTGAGACGCTCGTCGACTGTTGTCTTGTTTGCCGACTTGTCGTAGCTGCGAAGCTGAAGCTCGCGATTGGTTCCGCGGCTCAACGTGCTGCATTGGAATTGGATGGTCTCGCCGGTGTAACCTTTGATACCGTTTCCTTCCATGATTGCGAATGTTGAAAGTCCCGAGAAATCGCCACAGCCGAGCATGTCGACGAAAGTGTACTTCTCATTGCCTAGCATATAAGAAAGTACGTTTTTGATGTTGTTGTTCATTATATATTGGGTTTTGGTTGTTTCTTTTTGTGAAAGATTTCACCAGTACAAATACAGTGTTCTTAAGTAATGGCATAACCACAACAATGAACTGCATATAACTGCCTAGAATAATATCTTATTAGAATCTGAATATATCATAAAATAAGATATTATTCAATATTGATAATGACACAATTAGACAAAATAACAAAAAACCTCCGCAAGGGAGGCTTTTTATTATGGTGCGCTAGGCCGGAATCGAACCGGCACGGCCTTGCGGCCAACAGATTTTAAGTCTGCAGCGTCTACCTGTTCCGCCACAAGCGCATAAAATTAACAAAGAAGTTTATACATACAAAAAATAATAAATGCAACATAAAACTTGTTTCTTTCGGAAAAATGTGTTCTTCTGTTTAAGTCAAATAATCAAACATCCCGTAGGGATTTGTTTTTGCGGCGGAGACAGCGTCTCGGCAAAAGCGGCTCTCGGGTATTTAGAAAGGATAAAAAAATGAAAACCATTGATATTTCATGGCGTCGCTACATTCTTCCGAATATTCACAACGAGGGATGGAAGTTTGTGGGAATTTTTGCTGCAATAACAGCGTTATTGGCAATGATTTGGCAGCCGTTGGGTTGGTTTGGAATGATTTTGACCGTTTGGTGTTTTTACTTTTTCCGTGATCCGGAAAGAGTTACTCCGGAGATTAAGGATGTTGTTATTTCTCCGGCAGACGGAACGGTTCAGATGATAACAAAAGTTCAGGCTCCTGAAGAACTGGGATTGGGTACCCAAAAATTTACCCGTGTCAGTATTTTTATGAGTGTGTTTAACGTTCATGTTAACAGAGCTCCTGCGGAAGGAAAAATTACCAAAGCTGTCTATGTGCCGGGTAAATTTTTTAATGCAACTTTGGATAAAGCCTCTAAAGATAATGAGCGTCAACTTCTCGCTATGAAAACCAAAAGCGGCAAAGACATCGCTTTTGTTCAGATTGCAGGCTTGATTGCCCGTCGCATTTTGTGCGAAGCGACGGAAGGTATGGAGTTTAAAGCCGGCGAACGTTTCGGAATGATTCGTTTCGGTTCTCGTTTAGATGTTTATTTGCCGGAGGGTGTTGAACCTCAGGTTTGCCTCGGTCAAACAATGATTGCCGGTGAAACTGTTCTGGCTAATTTAAATAGTGATGCAGCTCAGGTTAAAGGAGTTACGAGATAATGGAAAAGATTAATAACAAACTTCTGTTGTCCAAACAGAAGTTTACGAGTTTGCCGTTTCGCAAAATTGCCCCGAATATTGTAACCATGTTGGCTCTTTGTGCGGGCGTAACGTCAATCCGCTATTCCATTCAGGAAGATTGGGCCAAAGCTGTTATTTGCATTTTTCTGGCTGCTTTTTTTGATGGTTTGGACGGTCGAGTTGCCAGAATGTTAAAAGGCTCTTCAAAGTTCGGAGCTGAATTGGATTCTCTGTCTGACTTTGTCAGCTTTGGTGTTGCCCCTGCAATTTTGATGTTTCAGTGGACATTGTTTGACTTACCGAAATTCGGATGGTTTTTCTGCCTTCTGTTTTCAATCGGAATGTCTATGCGTTTAGCTCGTTTTAATACTATGCTGGATGATGAGCCTCAGCCGGAATATTGGCAACATTTTTTTGTTGGGGTGCCTGCACCTGCCGCTGCGGCATTAGCCATTATGCCGATTATGGTTACATTTGACTTTCCGGAATTGGAAAACATTGTCAGATCAAATGCTTTCTGCAGTACCTTAATGTGTGTTATTGCGTTTTTAATGGTTAGCAGGATTCCGACAATTTCTACCAAGAAAATGAAAGTTCCTACTTATATGTTTCTGCCGATGATGTTGTTTGTGGTTCTGTTTGCCAGCTTCATCATCAGCCAACCATGGTTGACATTGGGAATTATGACGGCAATGTATGCTCTGTCAATTCCGTTGGGAGTGGTGATTTTTCTAAAAGAAAAACACGACTTTGAAGCTAAACATAAATAAAATAAAAGCCCCTCAAATGAGGGGCTTAATTTTTATCCGATAAAATTCTAGGGTACAGTCTATTATTACCACGGAATGCCATTGACACAGCGGGAAGGGTCTTTTTCACAAATATTGGTTCTGTTCATGTTGTGCAGACGATTACGCTTTTCGGAAAACTCTCCGACAGTACAAGCAGCCAACAGCAGAATAAAGAACAATACAAATAGTTTTCTCATAAAGAACCTTTTAGAAGAAAGAGGAAATTGAAACAAAGACCAAGAGCAAAATAAGAATGCGGGCAATATGTCTCAGCCAGATACTGCGTTCATAAGCCTCTGAACTTTTCCAAACGCCGCGAACAATGCTGACGCAATAAAACAGGAAAAACGCCAAACTGACAAAATAGCAAACTGTCAAAATAAGTAGTGTACTGTCCATTTTCAGAGGATTAAAATATTTTGTATAATAAGTTAAGATGCTGATGCCGGCCAGTTTTTTAGCTAGAAACCCGCCAAAAGCTTTAACAATAAAATCAGTAATGATTATTCCTAAAACACCGAATTTCCAAAAGGTTTCTTTTAGTCCGAATTCACCGTTTATCAACTTTTGATACATTGTTCTGCTCTTTGTTGTTAACTTACTCAAATATCATGTTACATTTTAAAATGTAAAGCAAGAAAATTATAACATTCCTTCACACACTCAAGCGAAAGATAAAAAAAGGCCTCTGTTTAGAGAGGCCTTTTTTTATTGTTCGTCAACATTGACGATTAAACCTTTGATAATTAAAAATTCCGGTGTTTTCCCGTCAAAAGTATTATATTTTTTTATCAGTTCCAGAGCCTCAGGATCCTGATTGGCAGAGACTTTGCGGCAGGAAGAAGCTTTTTTCTCTGAAGTTTTGCGGGGTTGTGCGGCTTGAGCCGTAATTTCCGCTTCCTGTTCTTTATTTTTATCGACTTTAATCTCTTCCGGAGCCTTGAGAATTTTATCTAAGATGCCTTGGGTTTCTTTTGAGCGACGATTTGTATACACAATATTTTGCTTATCGGCCGGAAGAATTTCTAAAACTTTTTCCAGATTATCCAGCTGCTTGTTCTTTTTAATGAGGTTAATGTCGTCAACAACCAGAATATTTGTTTTGGAAAGGTCTATTTTCCCGTCATCAATAATTTCAGCCAACAAGTCGGGAGAACCGATAATTACATTGGCTTCATTATTAATGTCTTCGTCTTTATCCTTAATGGTTGCCTCGTTAATTTCATGATATTTGTTGAAAATGGACAGACGGTCGGAAACAACAACGGATTGGTCTGAATTAGGCGTGATAATCAAAATATTTTGTCCGCCTTTGTTACTGATAATGTCAATCAGCGGAAACACATAAGAGCAGGTTTTGCCGCAGCCTTGCGGGGCAATCGTAAAAACATCTTTTCCCTGCAAAATGGATGGGATAACGTCATTTTGAACGGTGGTCGGCTCTTTAATTCCGAATTCATCAATGGCCTGAACAGTTTTTGCACTTAAGCCTAAATCTAAAAAATTCATTGTATTTCTTCTCTTAATGACTGGTTTAATTATATTTCCTGAAGTATTATTTATTTTCAAAAGATAGTCAACCATTTATAGCTAATAAATGAAAGGAATAAACAATGTTGATGGACAGAGATAATTCTTTGCTGCTGATTATTGATGTTCAGGAGCGTCTGGCTCCTGTAATGGACAGCCCTCGGGAGGTTATAAATAATACGGCAAAATTATTGGCCGTGGCAAAAAGGCTGAATATTCCTTTTATTATTACCGAACAGTACCCGAAAGGCTTGGGAGCGACGATGGTGGATTTGCGTCAAATTGCCGATGATAAAAAGAATTACTACGAAAAATTGGAGTTTTCCTGTGCAAAAAATGAAGAGATTTTTAAAGAGGTTGAAACTTCTGGAAAAAAACAGATTATCATTGCCGGAATAGAAACTCATATCTGTATCACCCAAACAGCATTAGACTTAAAAAGCCGTGGATATGATGTGTTTGTCGTTTCCAATGCCTGTTCTTCCAGAGATGCTCTGCAAAATGTGTTGGGGCTGCAAAGAATGTCCAAAAACGGAATAGATATTGTCAGTTCGGAAATGGTCTTTTTTGAGTGGTTGGAAAAGGCCGGAAGCGAAGAATTTAAAGAAATTTCCAAAAAATATATTGTATAGATAAAAAGAAACCCCTCTATAACGCGGTTGCAGTTTAGAGGGGTTTCTTTTTGAGAACTAACGAGTTTTATACTCGTCCGTATACGTCTTCCAGTCTGGTGATGTCATTTTCATCAAGGACATCGCCATTCTGAATTTCAACGAAAATCAGGTCGTTTGAGCCGCTGTTTTGAATGCGGTGAACGACTTGCTTGGGAATGAAGATAACGTCACCCAGAAACTTTTCCTGACGGTTGTTTTTGTCTCCGAGAGTCACAATGGCCTGTCCTTGGACAATAATCCATTTTTCGTCGCGGAACTGATGTACCTGCAGGGATAAAACTTTTCCGGGGAAAACCGTGATTTTTTTCATGCAGTAGCCTTCGCCGCTGTCCAGAACTTCCCACATCCCCCAAGGACGAACATCTCTGTCGCCTTTCTGATAAGTGTTCGTTTTCATATGCAAAATAGTTTAAATGACATAAAAGATAATAAAAAACTTTTTAAACTCTGCCGTAGCTGTCTTCATAACGGATGATATCGTTTTCATCCAGAGTTTCACCGGTTTGAACTTCAATAAATTCCATGGTTTTGTCTGAGTTGTTCTGAATGCGGTGCTTGACTTTTACCGGAATAAACACATTTTCTCCGGCTTTTTTGCTGATTTTGTCATCTCCGAGAGTAACAACGGCTTCAC
>CAZFRT010000009.1:0-21279 GCA_964521455.1 uncultured Azospirillum sp. | reverse complement strand
ATTTGTACACTCCTTCACATTTTTCTTTATTTCTTATTATTTACGCACGCTATCCAACCTTTAGGGAATTAAAGATTATTCAAGTTTATTCCCGTTCTTTTTGTCGGTTAAGCGGCGGGGTAGTTAGAATCTTATTTATTTCTTTTTTGAGTGTTTGAGGATTAAACGTTATGGCATGGATACCGAGTTGAGCAGCTGCGGTGGTGTTTTGGGGTTTGTCATCAATGAAAATCAATTCTTCAAATTTACAACCCAATTTGTTTTTGACTTTCGTATAAATTTGCGGATCAGGTTTCAATAATCCTAAATCAAAAGAGCAAAAAATATGTTCCGGTTTCATATTGTTTGTGGCTTTGTTACTATCAGCCAATATCGGCAGAGCATTGGAGAGAATACAGTTTTCTATGCCTTTTGACTGTAATTCTTGTTGCATTTGCAGTGTTTCAGGGATGTAATTTATTATTCCCCGGTGAAGTGCTTTGTTTATCTCCAGTTGATATTTTTCTTGATACGGAATTTTATAAAAATCGCATAACCGTCGGCATAATTCATCATAACGAACAAGGCCTTTCATATAGTCGTTATAACTAAAGCGGCCTTTTCGTTCCTGAAATGTGTTTTTGTCGGTGGTATGGTCTTCGCACCATTTATGCAAGGGTGCTAAACTGTAATTATAAATAACGTTGCCGACGTCCCAAATGCAATATTTGATTTTAGCCATGTTTTTTCTCTTCTAAAAGGTTAACAAAAGCGGATGGGAAAATCAAATTATATTTCTTGAGGGTTGTGATGTTCATAAATTAACCATAAAACGCCTTGACTAAGAATTTAAGCTTCTGTATTGTGAACATATAGAAGCAATAGCCGTTCACAGCGGTTATCTTAGGGCTAGAGATAGTCCGGGTGTGGTGGAACGCACCTTTATACCAGGCAGTGTTTGGAGTATGACGCTGTAACTTGATTATGGAAATTCTTCATAGTCAGGACTATATTCCCCGGTTGTAGGTTACCGATTACGGCCGGGGACCCTGAGGGTGTATCCCAAAGGGCACTATTCCTGGTAATAGTCGTTCCAATCCCCGGCCACCTTTAGTCCCTAAAGGTGGTTTTTTTATATCATCAAGCGGAGGGGGTAAGGAAATGAGGACAGGCAACCGAGGACGGAATGATGATGGTTCTCCCAATAAGATAGATGTTCATGTCGGCAATCGGTTGAAACTTCGACGGATGATGCTCAGGTTCTCTCAGGAGCAATTGGGAATGTTGGTCGGGCTTACTTTTCAACAGATTCAAAAATATGAGAGCGGGATGAATCGTATCAGTGCCAGTCGGTTGTGGGATTTTTCTCAGATTTTACGAGTGCCGATTTCCTTCTTTTATGCGGAAATGAGTGATGAAACCATGGTCGGCAGTCCGCGGATGTTAGATAATAACAGCGGCAGCAAACAGGAGTGTTTTCGTTATTGGGATGATCCGATGTGCAGAGAAGAAACGCTTTTGTTGCTTAATGCTTTAGAGCGTATTTCCGATGAAGATATCCGTCAGTCTTTTATACAGATGATAAAAGTGTTGGGAAAGTAAGGTTAAAAAAAGAAAACACCACAGATTTTGGATATCTGTGGTGTTTTGCTTAGTTTGGTATCGCGGCGTCAGGCTGTTTTCTGACGGGATGCGATAAGTTCTTTTTCAGCTTTTATTTTCATGGCTTCGGGGCAATCTTCCCTGGTCATGAAGTACTCGTACATTCGTTTACCGGCATAGCGGATATTATCCCACAGTTTCGGGGTGTATCCTTCGGAGCTGAAGTAACGGTAATTGATATCAGCTCCTGCGGAAAGAGCCTTGTCGACGCCAATTACATCTCCGGCTTCGAATACCTTTTTTAGGTCTTTTTGAAGCTCAACTTTTTTCCTCCACTCTTCCGCTTTGTCTTTGTTTCCGTTGAGAACGGCAAAGAAGAATTCCTTGGTGAAGGTATTTGTCCATGCAAGAATTCCTTTTTTAGACCATACCCAACAGGGATCGTAAATATCCCCATTGTTAAATTGGAGCCATACGGTTTCTTCACCGGTCATTTCTCCGTATTGGGATAAATATTCTCTGACGTGTTTCTCCAAGTCCGGGAGCTTCTCTGCTTGTGCAGTCCAGAAGATTTTTGCCAGAAGTTTGTTGCGTTCGCTGGTCTTTTCGTCTTCTTTGTTTTGAACGGGAGCTACGGCAGCTACAGAGGTTACGTTGTTTGAGCGGTTGAACAGTTTGCTGATGAACTTTTTCATAATAAATATGGTGTTAGTTAGTTAATAATCGTGTTGTATGATTAAAATATATCATATTTTTACTGCCTCTGCAAGATGTTTTTTGTCTAAATTTTGTAGAGGCGAATTGTCCCTCGAAAAAAAAGCCCTCTCAAAAGAGAGGGCTTGTGAGTTTTAAGGCAATAACGGTGACCATGCCGGGTCGGAAGCGTCCGCCGGAGTTACAATCATCCGTTCATTATATCCGGTCAGGTCGATAGTGTAGAGCTTGACCGGAGCATTGCTGCGGGATGAGCCTCTGTCTTGACGGAAGTACATTAAGACTCGTCCGTTCGGTGACCAAGTCGGAGCTTCAACCAGATAGCCGCTGGCAAGCAAGCGTTCTCCACTGCCGTCAGGATACATGACACCGATGTAGAATTGTCCGTTAGCCATTTTGGTAAAGGCGATATAGTCGCCGCGAGGAGACCATACCGGAGTGGCATAACGTCCGGCTCCGAAGCTGATGCGTTGAACATCGCTTCCGTCGGCGTTCATAACGTATAACTGTTGATTACCGCCACGATCGGAGTTGAATACAATCTTAGAGCCGTCAGGGGAGTAGCTCGGTGATGTGTCGATAGATGTGCCGTAAGTCAGACGTTTGCTGGTACGACGTTTTAAGTCCATTTCATAAATGTTGGTGTGTCCGTTGGTGGCATAGCTTAACAGGACTTTACTGCTGTCCGGAGAGAATCTCGGAGCAAAAGTCATGCCCGGAAATTGTCCCAAAAGTTCCTGCCGTCCGGATTCAATATCCAAAATATAAACTTTCGGAACAGAACCGGAGTAAGACATATAAGTTACTTTTTGTAGGTTAGGGGAGAAGCGAGGGGTTAAAACCATGGCCGCACCGGAAGTTAAAAATTTGTGGTTTTCGCCGTCTTGGTCCATAATTGCCAAACGTTTGACTCGGCGGGTGGCCGGACCTGATTCGGAAACGTAAACAACACGGGTGTCGAAATAACCTTTTTCACCGGTTAAGCGTTCATAAATCGCATCGGCAATAACGTGGGCAACACGACGCCAATTGTCTTTGCTTGTGGTGAAGGATTGACCTTTTAACTGGTTCTCGGCGAAAATATCCCATAATCTGAATTCAACCCGAAGATTTTTTTCATCAATCTCACTTACGGAACTTTGAACCAATGCGTGGGCGTTAATGGCTTTCCAGTCAATAAATGTCGGTTGTTCGTCCATGGAGGTAAGTTCTTGAATGTAACTGTTTTCAGGAATAATGCGAAACAGGCCGGAACGTTCCAAATCCGCAATGACAACGCTGCGAATCTTTTTGGCATATTGTCCGACCCAGAAACCTTCGTGAATCATTTCAGGGAAAGCCAGCGGAAGCGGATCTCTCATTGCTCCGTTGACGTCAATTTGCAGTTCGGCTCTGGCGGTGTTGGCAAATAAGCACAGAACAACTGCTAACCAGTATTTTATTTTCATATTGTCTCCGTTTATTAAAAGCGTTTTTGTTGAGATTATCTTATGCAAATATTATTAATAATCAATTAGCAACAAGCTTTTAAATACAGAAAAACCGTATAACTCTTGTTATACGGCCGCTGGCTAACACAAAGGACATCTTCATTAGATGTGGCATGTTTGTGTTAACAAGAATTTCCGCAAGTCGGATGAGAAATGATGTTCCCGCATCTTTTTCATCTCATCTTTCAACTGAGCAATTGACAACGTGTCTACCCATTCGCGGAATTCTTTTGCATTGCTGATTTTTCCCCGTCTTCTGACTTCGTGTATGAAACGTCTTTTCATCGTTTCATGTTCAACACTGATTTTGGCTGTGAGGACTAGTAACAGCACGCATGCGATAATAATAACAGCAATCTCCATAAGCGGATTTGATTTTTAAATTAATTATAAAAAGAATTTGTATTTAAACCGCAACGTTGATAATCTATTTTTTATCAAATGTCAATTATGGGAATTTAAAAATTTTGGATATAAAAGAGTTTAAAGAACAACTAAAACCCTATCGTTCCGTTTTGGGATTCGATTATGGAGCCAAGCGACTTGGTGTGGCTGTGTCTGATTTGCTTTTGACTGTGGCAACATCTTATAAAATTATTTATCGCTCGGATTGGACGGTTGATTTGGCTGAAATAAAACGAATCATACAAGAAAAAGAAGTTGGCGGAATAGTTTTGGGTTTGCCTTTGCAGATGAACGGAGAAGAAGGCGAAATTGCCAAAAAGGTTCGAAATTTTGCCGAAAAACTGGCAAAAGAAATTAATCTGCCGATTGCTTTTTGGGATGAGCGATTATCTTCGTCAGCCATGGAAACTTTTTTAATCAAAGAAGTCGATATGTCCAGAGCCAAACGCAAAAAAGTTTTGGATGCGTCCGCCGCTTCTTACATTTTGCAAGGCTTTTTAGATGCGTTAAGATATGTGTAAGTAACCGCTTTTAATGTTTGTATAAAATTTTCCCCTTCCAAAAGGTTTTGTTCGCCTTGAGGGTAAACATTATCGACCAATTGGCTGATATTCCCGTTTATTTCCACTTCCTCCGGCAGAAAACGTCGGCGGAAAGCGTAAGCGGAAGCGATGGTTGTTTCCAAAGTGTCTGTGTTATATCCAATGGTGTTTAATAGCATGGAAACGGAAGTTTCCGAGATTTTTTTTGCATTATTTGTTTTGTACCATAAACCGATACCTTTTTCGGCCAGATATTGCCACGGAAAAGCAATCCCCGGATCCGGTTTGCGGGTTGGGGCGATGTCTGAATGGGCGACAATCATTTCCGGACGTATATTGTAGGTACGGATTATTTTTCGACAAAGCCTTATCAAACGTGAAATTTGTTTTTCACCGTAAGGTGTTTGTCCGAGAGTGAGATTACAGACCTCAATGCCAATGGAGCGGGAGTTTAAATCCGTATTAATACCCCGCCATGAGGCAACGCCTGCGTGCCAAGCTCTTTTATTTTCATCAACAAGAGAGTAGATGTCTCCGTTTAGGTCAATGACATAGTGGGCACTGACCTCATTTTTCAGAAGGCTTTGCACGGCTCCGTTTGCATCGTGAGCAGTACTGTGCAGAACCAACATATCGACAGGGATTTTTCGTTCATTGAAATGAGGACAGAATATCTTTTTCATCTGATACCTTTTCTGCTCTTCATAATATTTTGGTATGCGTTGTTAATTTCTGCCATTTTCAGCGTATATAATTCAATGTCTTCTTGGGAACCTCCGGCTGCCTGAATTCTGTCAGGGTGATATTCATTAATCAGTTCCTTCCAGCGGTGTTTGATTTCATTATCGCTGGCATTGTAAAACACGCCGAGAATCTCGTAAAAATCTTGTGTGTCTGATTGTGGTTGCCGGAGTTCAAAGCGTTTGCGAATGATTTCAAAATTGCCGACGGGAAGACCGATAATATCCCCAATATCTCGGAGAATCTGCATTTCATCGTCTAAAACAAAGCCGTCAACAGTAGCAATTTTGAACAGATTGTCGATGATACTTTCCTGAAGTTCCAGATTGTCTTTGGCAATGACTTTAATTTGCGAGGCGTATCTTTGGTATCCGTCAACGGTATTTTTGGCATCATTGAATATTTTGCCGATTTTACTGTCTTGTTCCGAAGTGATATGGAAAAGTTTTTTGAAAAGCCTGATTTCGTTGTCGGTAACTTGTCCGTCGGCTTTAGAAATTTTTGCAGCCAATCCAGCCATGGATTGCAGAAGGGTTACGTCTTTGGCTTCTTTGGAAAACATGGCCATTTTAATCGGGTTGATGTGTGTCCAAAAACGCAGAACGGAGCCGAGTTTAAGTTTATTTCTTAAGCCGCCGCCGAGACGAAAATTATCAATAAAAAAGCCAATAAGGATTCCGATAAACATTAAAATATCATTTTTGCAGGCAAAACCGATAATGCCGCCGAAGATTTTTGCCAGATTTTTGTTCCAGAAATCATCGAACCAAAGTTTGAAGTCTTTGGAATAGCGATTTTTGCAATCAAAAATGAAATGTCCGACTAAAAACAAAACAATAAACCCTTCCCAGCCAAACGTCAGACCTCCGAGCAAGGATCCCCAAAGTTTTCCGAAAAGGTTGTCATCTAAGCGGTTGTAATATCTGTAATAACGATAGGGGAGCATCAGGCGGATATTGTCATCCAATTCACTCAATCGGGCGGCGATGTATTTGCTGACAAGGGTTCGATCAATGAAGACATGCCCAAAAAACATCCCGAAAAAGAAGCCGGTTGCTCCGAAAATTTTTAGCCCGATGACGGCCAATGTTAATTTACCAAATGGTTTCATTTAAGAAGTCCGTTGTTAATTCTCATGTATCCTACCGTATAATCCATCAGAAATAAAGCGGTTATAATGTTATGGTTGATAAGTGGTTTGGGAAATCACCTTTTTTGAAAATCAGGCCTTTGTGAGTTTCGCGACGAAAGCTGAAATAGTTCTCTTCATCGGTGTAGGTGTCTGTTTCTGAGGCGGAAATATTTGTTATGCCGCATTTGCGAATCCGGTTGATAACAAATCCTTCCAAGTCAAATTGATAATGTTTTTCCCGATGTCCTGAGATGAAGAAAGATTTGTATTGGGGATTGTTGCTGACAAATTCTTCCAACATATCTTCTCCGGCTTCAAAAGATGGTTGTTGCAGGCAAGGACCGAGAGCAGCGGAGATGTTTTTTTTCTCGGCTCCTTTTTCCAACATTATTTTAATGGTGTTTTCAACAACTCCACGCAAGGCTCCCCGCCATCCGGCATGAGCCGCTCCGATAACACCGTTTTTATAATCAGCCAACAGAACAGGGCAACAATCAGCTGTTTTGATACCAAGAATCAAGCCTTTTTTATCGGTAACCAATCCGTCGGCGGTAATCTCATACAGACTTGGTGTTTCCACATAAACGGCATGATTGGTAACTCCTTGATTGACAAGGCACATTTGTTCAATGTTTGAGTGAAATTTTTGAGCGATGATTTGCAAATTTTGGCGGATGTTCTCCATACTGTCCGAACCGCGGATGTTGCAGTTCAGACTTTCGAAACGCTCGGTCGACACACCGCCTTTGCGTCCGAAAAAGTAGTGTTTGTCGGTTGGAAGATTAGGAGCCTGATAGGTCATAGGAAGCTGGTCCCGTAATCAAGCTGAGCAATTCCTAAATGTTCGGCAATGGTTTGTCCCAAGTCGGCATAAGTTTGTCTGGCTCCGATGTTTTTCGGTTTTACCTTATGTCCGAACATAAGTGCCGGAACTTGTTCTCTGGTGTGGTCGGTTCCTTTGTATGACGGATCGCAACCGTGGTCGGCAGTAATGAAAACCAAATCGTCTTCTCTCAGGAGAGGTACCAGTTCCGGCAGGCGGGAATCGAAATATTCCAAGCCTTGAGCATAGCCGTTAATATCACGGCGGTGTCCCCAGAGCATGTCAAAATCTTCAAAGTTTGTGAAAATCAGGCTGTTGTCCGGAGCGTTTTTCACTTCTTCCAACGTTAAATTCCATAAATCTTCCAAACCGGCTCCGTGTACACCTTTGGTCATGCCTCGATGAGCGTAAATATCGTTAATGGCTCCGATGGCAATAACATTTTTTCCGGCATTTTTTAATTTATCAAGCAGGGTTTCTCCGAAAGGCAGAGCAGCGAAGTCTTTGCGGTTTTTTGTGCGGGTAAATTCACCTGCTTTTTCCCCGATAAACGGACGGGCAATAATGCGGCCGATGTTATACGGACGAACGTGTTTATAAGCTACTTCGCATAATTTATATAGTCGTTCCAAGCCAAAGTGTTCCTGATGAGCGGCAATTTGCATATTGCTGTCTGCGGAAGTGTAGAAAATCGGTTTTCCACTTTTAATGTGCTCTTCTCCGAGTTCCTGGATAATGACCGTTCCGGAGGCGGCTTTGTTGCCTAAAATACCATTAATATTGCCTTCTTTGCAGATGTTTTCAATCAGCGAATCCGGAAATGACGGATAAGCGGGCGGAAAATGCCCCCAACCTTTGAGGTTTGGCAGACCGGCCATTTCCCAGTGTCCGGAAACAGTGTCTTTATCTTTGCTGATTTCTCTCATGTGTCCGAATTTGGACGGCAGAGTGATTTTTGCTCCGAAATCGTTGATATTCGGATAAGTTCCGCAGGCTCCGAAAGCGGCTTCTTTTAACCCCAAACGGGTTAGGTTGGGGATGTTTAATCCTTTGTATGTTGCGGCAATGTGTCTCAGTGTATTGGCTCCTTCATCTCCGAATGCCACAGCGTCCGGAGCTCCTCCTATACCAAAAGAATCCATTAATAAAATGATTGCCCTGCTCATGGTTATTCTCCGATAGTTTCAATAATTGGGTTTGAAAGTTTAGGTTTTTGTTCGGAAATGGTGATATATTTCTGAAGTTCGGTGGAGGCTTTTTCAAACTCGTCTTCCGTTGTGGCATGGATAAAAGCAAGCGGTGTGTTTTCATCCATGTAGTTGCCGATTTGGCAGAAGTTTGTAAATCCGGTTGCGTAGTTTAAGTGTTGATCCGGGTGGGTTCTTCCTCCTTTCAAACCGATAACGCTCATGCCGATTTCTCTGGTTTGCATAGCGGTTACATAGCCGGTTTTATCCGCATAAACAGGGCGGATGATCTGGGCTTTTGGCAGGTATTTTTCCGGGTGGTCGCAAAAGTCTGCGGGACCGCCGAGCATGGTTACCATTTGGGCAAAAATTTCCAAAGCTTTTCCGGAATCGAGAGCTTTTTGCAATTTGTTTTCCGCTTCATTCAAGGTTGAGGCTAAACCGGACGAAACGAGCAATTCCGCACAAAGACGCATGGTTATGGTGTGTAATCTCGGGTCAATGTTTTCACCTTTGAGGTATTCTACGGCTTCGGAAACTTCGACAGCATTACCGACGTTTCTGCCGAGTACTTGATTCATATCGGTTAACACGGCATTTGTTTTAGTTCCGGCTCCGTTGGCAACGTTGACGATTGATTTTGCCAAAGTGCGAGCATCTTCAAGGTTATCCATAAACGCTCCGTTGCCGCATTTCAGATCCATTACCAGACAGTCAAGTCCGGCAGCCAGTTTTTTTGAGAGAATGGAGGCCGTTATCAGAGGGACGGATTCAACGGTTCCGCAAACGTCTCTGATAGCATAGATTTTTTTGTCGGCAGGGGCTAAATTTCCGGTTTGTCCGATAATGGCACAACCGACTTCTTTGACGGTTTTGGCAAAGAGCTCATTGGACGGTATGGTCGTATAACCGGGAATGGAATCAAATTTATCCAAGGTTCCTCCGGTGTGTCCCAGACCACGTCCGGAAATCATCGGAACATAGCCGCCGCAGGCTGCAATCATCGGAGCCAGCATAAGGCTTACTTTATCACCCACGCCGCCGGAAGAATGTTTGTCAACCACAGGGCCATTAAGGTTTTTCCATTGCATGACATCGCCGGAATCTCTCATGGAAAGAGTGAGCGAAACGGTTTCTTCTTTGTTAAACCCGTTTAAGAAAATCGCCATAGTCAGGGCGGCTGTTTGAGCGTCGGCGATTGTTCCTGTTGTTACTCCGTTAATAAAAAAAGATATTTCTTCTGCGGTTAATGCCTGATGATTGCGTTTTTTGCGAATGATTTCCTGTGGAAACATGATTACCCCCTATTTAAAACCGCTAATAAATCGTCAATTAAAGAACTGGCTCCGATACGGAAATGATTTGTTGTCGGCCATTTTCCGCCCATGATGCTGTTTGCCAGAACCAGGTATTTGCGGGCTTCTTCAAAAGTACGAATGCCGCCGCTTGCTTTAAAACCGACGTTTTTTTGTGAATTGGCGATGGTTTCCAAAATGATGTTTGCCGCTTCCGGAGTGGCGGATACTTTGCTTTTTCCGGTGGAGGTTTTTATGAAATTTGCTCCGTGGGCAATGCACATTTGAGTAGCTTTGGCGATTAGCGAAGTCTTTTGAAGCTCTCCGGTTTCAAGAATGATTTTGACGGTATGTTTTTTGCTGCATTCTTCTTTGATGGTTTTTAAGAAAAGTTCGCAGGTTTCAATATCTCCCTCCAAGAATTTTTTGTAAGGGAAAACGGCATCGATTTCGTCGGCTCCCAGTTTTATAGCATCTTGAATTTCGGAACGGAGTTTTTCAAAATTCCAACCTCCGTCCGGAAAATTTACGACTGTAGCGACTTTTATGTTTGTTCCGTTCAGCAGTCTTTTAACTAAGGGAACAAATTTCGGATAGATACAGACAGCGGCAACATTACCGTATTTGGTGGAAGCTTTTTCGCACAGGGCTTCGATTTTAAATTCATTATCATCTTTTCCCAAGGAAGTCAGGTCAAGAGAGCGAAGCAGTGCTTTTGCGGTGGAAATATCGTCCATGTTATAACTCTCCGATGACAGAAGTTACCAGTTTTGTTAAATTTTGAGCCGCTTTTTCTCCTTCACGAAGGGTTTCTTCATGGCTTTGGACTCCGCTTTTTAATCCGGTTCCGAAATTGGTAATGACGGAAAAACCGAGAACTTTCATTCCGGAGTGAACGGCACAAATAACTTCGGGAACAGTGGACATTCCGACAGCGTCTGCTCCGAGAGTTGCAAAAGCTTTGATTTCGGCGGCGGTTTCAAAATTCGGGCCACTGACCATAAAATATGTTCCTTCCTGAAGCGGAATATTTAAGTGTGTGGCGATTTTGCCGGCAAGTTCTCTTAACTCATGATTATAGGCGTCGCTCATATCCGGAAACCGCGGACCGTATTTGTCATCATTGGGACCGATAAGCGGATTTTGACCGCTGAAGTTTATGTGATCTTTAATCAGCATAATGCTTCCTGGAGTAAGGTTTGTTCGCAAAGAGCCCGCGGCATTGGTTACAATCAGATGTTTGATACCGATTTGTCGAAAAGCTTTGATGACGGTGTTTATGGTTTGCGGGGCGTGCCCCTCGTAAAGGTGAATACGTCCCTGCATACACAGCACATCTTTTCCGTTAAGTTTGCCGACGATTAACTGTCCTTTGTGTCCTTGAATGTGAATTTGCGGAAAACCTTTGATTTCACTGTAAGGAATGATGATTTTGTTTTCAATGACATCTCCCAGACTGCCTAAACCGGAACCGAGAATGACGGCAATTTCAGGCTTGAAAGAGCCAAGTTTTGATTTTATTTGTTGGGCGATTTCTTCTATCATTTATGCAGTTCCTTATCATCAAAGGCCAGCGGCAACAGGTCTTTAATTGTTAATGTTTGTTGAATTCCGTTTTTGTCGGACAGGTGAATCAGTGTGTTTTCGTCAGAAAACTCTTTAATTCTTTGTAGGCAAGCTCCGCAAGGTGTGATGAGAGATTGTCCGTCTGCCGTAATCAGTATTTCTTTAATTTTTTTGCCTCCGCCGGCCAACATGGCGGCAATAGCTCCGGCTTCGGCACAGGTACCGCAAGGGTAGGAAATGTTTTCAACATTGCAGCCGAAGAAAATCTCTCCGTTATCGGCCAAAACAGTTGCTCCAACCTTGAATGAAGAATAAGGGGCGTAAGCGTTTTTTTGTACGTTGCGGGCGGTTTCGAAAAGTTTGCGGCGAAGCTCTTCCAAGGTGTTGTGTTTGTTCATGTCTTGCAATTGCTCCTTAAAAGTTTTATTAATTATTTATGGTTTATACTATAAGATATAATGTGTATTTGGCAAAGATTATTTTTATTCTTCTACAGGAGAGCGGAAGCAAATGGCAAAAAAAATCTGGATAGCCCTTAGTCTGATTTTGATAACGGCAATCGTCGGATTGTCAGTTTATGTCTCTACGATTGACTGGAATCAGCATAAGGACAAAATTGCGGCACAGTTTACCGAAGTTACCGGAAAACGCGTTGTTTTTGAAGGTCCGGTTACGTTTTCGCTGTTTCCGTCGCCATATCTGACGGCTTCCAATATTAAGGTTTATAACATGACGGGAGATCCGTCTCCTAAACCGTTGGCAACCATTAAAAGCCTGATTGCAAATCTTTCTCTTATTCCGTTATTGAATGGGGATTTTGAAGTTAAAATGATGTCTTTGGTGGAACCGGAAATTTTCTTTGAAGTTTCTCCTGAAGGTAATATTAACTGGTATTCTCCGCTGACGGAAACTCAAAAATACAATATGGAAAATGTAAATCTTTCTCTGGATAGTGTTCTTTTGGAGAAGGCTAAAGTTAATATTCTTGATGCCAAACATGATATTGAAAGTTCTTTGGATAATCTGAATGCGGAAGTTATTGCGTATAGTGTTTATGGACCATACCGTATTGAGGGAAGTTATGTCAGAGGAAAAAATCCGGAAGGGTTTGCCATTTCCTTAGGGCAGTTTTCAGAGAGTTTTGCAACTTCGGTTAATCTGGTTTTAAATCAGCCTGCGGCAAAAACTTATTTGCGTTTTGACGGAAGCATTTTGTTGCAGAATGATGCTGTTAACGGTAATGTGATTTTCGAATCAAATGACTTTACAAAATTTGTTAATGACAGTTTGTGGGGTGTTACATTAGATCAGGTGTATGACCATCCCTTGGCGGTTTCTTTTGAGTTAAACACAAATAAAACCAAAATCGACCTCTCTAATATTGTGGTTAAATACGGAACAACCGCCGGTGCCGGAAATATGCTTATTCCTCTTTTGGAAGACGAGTTTAAGTCTGATACCGATGAAGATACTCCGGAAAGACGTCGGATAGAATTGGCTTTTGATATGACGGACTTGGAGTTGGAACCGGTTGTTCACACATTGTCTCAGATTTTAGATAAATATGCTGTTCCGGAGACGGAATATGCTCCGCAGTATGGGTTTGATGTTTTGGCGGATGTAAAAGCGGTCAAGTCTTATTATCATGATCAGACTATCAGGGATTTTAATCTGAGTTTGGATTTTATTGATAATAATTTGACAATTAAAAATCTGACGGCAACATTGCCGGGAGAGACAACTTCCAGCGTTAAAGGGGATATTTTTTCCGCAGATGAGGTTTTATCTTATAATCTGGATGTTTCATTGTCCACCAACGATTTTGAAAAAACGGCAAATTGGTTAGGAGCTGAGATTAAGCCGATTGTTACGGCAACATATAAAAAGGCCGTGATTTCGGCAAATTTGTCAGGGACAATGAAGACAATCAAAATTTCTCCGTTTGATATTACGTTGGATAAGACGGCAATGAGAGGCGATTTGGGAATCGTCAGAGGGGAACGTAACAGTGCTTATTTGGTACTTAACGCCGACAGTGTTAATTTTGACAATTATATTTCAGCTTTGCCGAATGAGGAAAAAGCAAAAGATTTTGCGGGGCGGACGGCTTATCGTTTTGGTAAGTTAGGCTTTTTGAAAGATTTTGATTTACATCTCAATTCTAAATTGGGATTGGGAATTTATGAAAATATTCCGTTTGAAAATGTTCAATTTGATATGGAATTGAGCAAGGGAATTATGAACGTTCAGGCTCTGAATATCGGTAGTTTGGCAAATTCTACCATGAAATTTGAAGGTAAGATTAAAGGCTTTGGAGAAAGACCGCAATTTGACAATATAAAATATGATTTGGATACCCCAGATTTAACCAACTTATTGAATAAATTTGATTTTCCGCAGCCGCCGTTGAACAATAAAGATTTGCGAAAGTTGTCGTCTAAGGGTATTTTCAGCGGATTTATGGATCGGATTGCGATAAAAGCTGTTTCTAAATATGGTTATATTGACAGTATTTATACGGGTGAGCTTGCTCGGAAAAATGATAAGTTTTCATACAAAGGTTCTTTGGATTTGAAAACTCCGGATTTTGTTAAATTTGTTAATGATTTGGGTTTCAATTATGCTCCAAAGGCTTATTCTTTGGGGATATTTACATTTAAATCTCAAATAAACGGAGATACTGACAAATTTAAGCTTACGGATGTTGATGCGTTTGTCGGTTCCAATAATTTTAGAGGGTCGGTGATGGTTGATCGCAGTAACGGTCGGCCGGATGTTGTTGCGGATATGAAAATCAACACTTTGGAATTAGAACGTTATTTTTATAATGGTTCTTCTCAGAACGCTTCACTTGTCGGTTTTCGTCCGAATGCCGTGGAGGATGCTGAATTTATTGCTAAGCCGTATTTTGATAAAACAAAGTTTGATTTCAATTTCTATAATTCTTTTGATTTTCAAGGGAAATTAGATTTTGGGCGTTTGACTTATAAAAACAATGAACTGCAAAACGCATTGATGAATTTGTCATTGAAAAGCGGTGTGCTGAACATGGACAAACTGACCGGAACTTACAGGGGAGAACCTGTATCGGCTTCTTGGGAATGGGGAATGAGTAAAAATCCATATCTCAAGGGAAATCTTGAAGTAAAAAATCAAGTTTTAGGTGATGGTGTGCTCAACGGCAAAAAGTATGGCATTCGTTCCGGAATAATTGATTTGAAAATGAGTTTTGATACGCCAGCTTCTTCTTTTGATGATATGTTTTTGGGGTTAAATTCCACGACGGAATTTGTCATTAGTTCTCCGATTGTCAAAGGATGGGATATGGCTGCAATTCGTAAAGATTTGGAGAAAAGGGAATATTCCGAAGGTTTGACGGCAGAGATTACAGCCGATTTGGAGAAAGGGGAAACGGTCTTTGATGTTGTTAAAGGCACTTTAAAAACTCAAAAGGGGAATTATTCGTTCGAACAAACGGTTTTTGCCGGTAAGGATTTACTTGTTGAGATGGACGACAGCGGTAATTTGGATACATGGGATATGGATGCCAAATTTACGGTTAAAATGGCTGATTTGAAAAATATTCCTCCGTTTACCTTTACGATGAGCGGGGCGATGATTTCTCCGCAAATGGCTGTCGATGTTGCTCCGATAGCTAATGTTTATGACAGTAAATGGGCAAAAGTTGCAGCTGATAAAAAAGCTGCGGAAGAAGCTCGAGCCGCTTTCTTAAAGGGGCTTATGGATGAACAATTGAATAAAGCTCAGGAAGTAAAGCGGCAGTTGGATGAAGATGTGCTTCCGGCCTATGAGGAAATGCGGTCGTTGGCAACAGATGAGGGGATTCTTAAGCAATATGATGCGATTAAAGCTGATATTGAGAAAACGGATACCGGACTGGGAGAACTGTTTACACTCGGTTTGACAAAGGATTTTGATGAGAAGCTGCCGGAATCCATGGATAAAAAGAGAGAAGTCTATGCCAAGAATATTGAGCGGATGAAAGGTGATATTGCAACCGCTTATGCCAATGATATTAAACTCCGCATCAACGGAACATATAACCAGATTGTTGATGTTTATAACAAGTCCAAAGACAAGTCCATTGCTTATAGAGATCGTTTTGTAGAATTTCCGAAGCGGATAACCAATATTAAAACGGAATATGTTTTGGATGAAGATGAACAGATTAATCAGTTAAAAGACAGTATTGAAGAAAAGCTTTTGTCGATTGATACGATTAATAATGAGGTGGTGAAAGATTATATCTTTATTCAGAATAGTCAGGATAAAGCCCGTTTAGAGGCATATGCCGACAAAACTAAAGAGCTTTTAGCCAAAGCTGAAGTTGATATTAAGGATTTAGACAGCAGTATTGAAAATCTTTTTGCCTATGTGGAAGAAAGGGTGGCTGCTGAAGAGAAAATTTATCAGGACAGGCTGAAGGCTGAGGAAATCAAACGTAAGCTGGAAGAAAATGTCGGTAAAATCTCTGGAGCTAAGGGACAGACCAAAACGGTGGTTCGAGATATTGAAGAAATTGAAAAATCTGAAGAAGCATTGGAAAAAGAAAAAGTTAAAGTGTTAGATTTTTCCGGAGAGGCAAAGCCCGTCAGCGTTGTTAAAAAAACGGATGTCGTCGTTGAAATAAAGGAAGAACCGGCTCCGGAACAAGAAAAGGAAAGCAGCGGAATTATTCGGAAGGCGACAGGAACAATATCTAAGGCATCCGGTACAATAAAAAAACAGTAGTGTAATCTTCTTCTGTTGTACAAATTCATCTGTTAAAAGTTGGATTGCCCTTGTCGAATCTTTTTTTTGTGTTATATTTTTAGGCATAGTATTTAACACAAATTATTAGGAGTTCTAAATGAGTACTAGACCAGAAGTATGTATACTTCCTGTTGCTGGTTTGTCTACCAGAAATCTGCCTGCTACCAAGGCTCTTCACAAAGGTTTTTTAACCCTTCACAGTCTTCCGATTATTCAATATGCGGTTAATGCTTGTAAAGAAATCGGAATTAAAGAAATTGTTTTTATTTACAGCGATCAATCTTGCAAACATTTATTTGAGACTTATTTTTCTCCGTATCCGTGGTTGGAAAACCATCTTAAAGAGAAAAACAAACTCGATTTATTGAAAGCCGTTCAGGAAGTTATTCCTGAAGGGATGAAGTTTTCTTTTGCTGAACAAGCTGAGCCTAAAGGTAATGGTCATGCGATTTTGATGGCAAAAGATATTGTCGGAAAGCGTGATTTTATTGTTATGTGGCCGGATGATGTTTATGTCAACCTGAAAGGTGAAGGTATTCTCAAACAGTTGTTGAACGTCTATGAGAAAGAAGGCGGTATGGTTGAGAATATTATGGAATTTCCTCGTGAACAGATGGTTCGTTACGGGGCTTTAATCGGTGCTGTTCGTGATGGACGTATTGTTCGGGCTAAGGGAAAAATTGAAAAACCGGCTTTGGAAAATGTGCCTTCCAATTATGCCAGCATGGGACCGTATATTCTTCCGAATGCGATTATGGATATTCTTCCGGAAGTAAAAAAAGGTACTAACGGCGAAATTAATCTGGCAGATGCCATGGGGCTTGCCGCAGAAAGAGGCATGAAATTGACGGGTGTTCTTTGTGATGCCATGCGTTTTGACTGTGGTACCAATAAGGATTTGGAAAAGGCTAATTTGAAGCTTTCTTTAATGAGAGATCCTGAATTGAGAGCTTATTGCAAAGAATTGTTGGATACAATGTTTGTTTAATTGTTTCTCTTTATCTAAAAAAACACCCTGTTTAATTAAAACAGGGTGTTTTTTGGTTTGTAATTGTTTTTTTATTTTTCAATTTCACCAACATACATACCGACAGCTGCAGCAGCTTTTACAAAGTCGCTGTTTGTATTTAACAGCATGGTTCCTTCGGCAACAACTTCGTCAATCGGGAAAGTTTCAACTTTTCCGTCTTTCCAAGCGACCATGCGGTTGGTTTCACCTTTATCCAGCAATTCGACGGCTTTGGCTCCGAACAAGGTAGCAATCAGGCGGTCAAATGCGGTTGGTGTGCCGGAACGCTGAATGTGTCCCAAGGTGGTAACACGAACTTGAAAGTCATTATAACGGTTGCTGATTTCGGCACACAGATATTGTCCGATACCGCCATAAACAGCTTCTCCAACTAAATTTTTCTTATTGCTTAAGTGGGAACCGTCTTCAGTTTTGATACCTTCGGAAACAACGATAACAGCATGGTTACGGCCGCTGGCTTTGACTTCTTTTAATTTTTTAATAACACCGTCAATAGTGTAAGGAATTTCAGGAACCAGACAAACATCGGCGTTTCCGGCAATGGCGGAATGCATCGCCAGATGTCCTGCATCACGTCCCATAACTTCCATAATCAGAGCACGACCATGAGAACGGGCGGTATAGTTTAAGTCATCAGCAGCAGTTGTACAGACTTGTACGGCGGAGTTGAATCCGACTGAAAATTCGGTAATAGGGGTGTCTCCGTCAATTGTTTTAGGAATACCGACCATTTTGATGTCGGCTTTTTTGCAATAGTTGCTGCAAATGTTCATGCTGCCGTCTCCGCCGACAACGATAACAGCATCCAAACCAAGAGCTTTAACGCCTTCGCCGAAACGTTTTGACATCTCATCTAAGGATTCCATTTTTACGCCTTTATTTAAAGAGCCTAAATAAGATCCGCTTAATCTCGGCCAAGGTGTGTCTGAGAAGTTTTGAACGGTTAATACTTCATAAGCGTAAGGTTTTTCGGTTAAGCCGTCGGTTCCGTTTTTAATACCATATACTTCCCAGCCTTTTAATGAGGCAGCATTTACAACGGCACGGATTGCCGCGTTCAACCCCGCACAGTCTCCACCGCTGGTTAAAATGCCAATTCTCTTTTTTGTCATTTAAAAAACTCCTAGTTTTTTTATTGTGTTGATTTTTTCTTATTTCTGCTGTATACTAATACAAATTTTAAGGAATAGTTTCCAGTAAAAAATTTTTTTTCATACAGTTTTTTTATAGAAAGGGTAAGATTATATGTTGAATAACGATAATTTGAGCAAGCTGCAACATCAATTATGCGAGTTGAAACTTGAAGAGCGTCGCGTTTGTTCAGATATTAAACATCTTGTCCGCAGAAACCAAACAATTGACTTCTTTCAGGCTAAGCAGCTGAATTCTATGCGTACCGGCCTTAAAACCAAAATCAAAACGGTTGAAGCCCGAATTATGCCGAATATTATCGCATAGAAGTCGGTGGTTTGATATTCATATTTTTAGTTGCATTTTAAAAACGCTTGTGTTAAAAGTGTGCCAATTAATGTTTTTAACGTTTTTATAAAATTGAAAAGAGGTGATTTAAGTGGTTCAAGTTACTGTTATCGGTAATGATGTAGGACAATCTTTGAAAGTTCTGAAAAAGAAAATGCAGAGAGAAGGTATTTTCCGTGAGATGAAATTAAGACGTCATCATGAAAAGAACTCAGAGAAAAAAGCACGCCGTCAGGCTGAAGCCGTCAGACGTGCTCGTAAACAACTACGTAAACGCTTAGATACTGAAGGTTTCTAGTTTGAAATTCTGAAAAAAAGCCCTCTCAATTGAGAGGGCTTTTTGATTATATATATAAACCATCCTCTTTGGTTATATTCGGAGGTGGAAAATGTTTCTAAAAAAGCCTCAAAAGAGGCTTAAAAGAAGTTTAGTCGCTACATTTGTAATAACCGCCACAGCTGTATGTTCCTATGGGCTTATTTTGAGAAATACATTCTTCGCGAGTGTATTTATATTCATCGGGACAGCAGTTGGCATAGTATTCGGGGGCGTATGGACATGAATCGGCAAGAAAAAAGCCTTCACTGCAAGAGGTTTTATTATATCCCTGTTCAATACATTGCTCTTTGCTTTCTGTATTATCAGGAATTGAACCTGAAAGAGAGCTGTCACCACCGCGGATGGCCGCGTCGGTATCCATAATAAAGCGGATTCCCGCTTCAGCAGAAGAGTAATGCAAAAAACAGAAAGTAATGATTAGTAGTGTAAATTTTTTCATATCAGAATCCTTTTTGTTTTTATTTTAATTGTTAATTGTGTTTTTTTCTAGTTTTATTTATAAAAAAGGCGGCTTTAATTAAAGCCGCCCGAGGAGAAATATATTTTGTGTTGTTATATGCAGAGAGCCTGTCTCAGCAAGGTTTCTTTTTTTCTTATATTCTCACGTTTTAATTCTTCAATTCTGATTAGGTTTTTCCAGACATGATTTTCTTCTAATCTGGTGAAGGTGTCCGGTTGAGCACATCGGATACGCAGTGTTTCAAACGTTGCGTCTGCTTTTTCCATACTATCCTCCTTTTGATTGATACAAGCTTATTATACTCTTTTTTTTTAATTTTTCCAGAGGTTTATGAAAAATTTATCTAAAAGGATAGGGGATGTAATATTGGTCTGGAGTACGGTTGCTTCGTTGTCGTTTGGCAAAGCTTCACCGGCATACTTCCGTCTGCCTCTCCTCCTTGTCAAACTTCCTTTTGGAAGTTCGAGAGACTTCAAAATACCATAACAAAAAAACCTCCATAAAGGAGGCTTTTTGTTATGGTGCCCTGGAGAAGACTCGAACTTCCACGACCTGAGGTCATATGCACCTGAAGCATACGTGTCTACCAATTCCACCACCAGGGCGAATCTCTTTTCTAGAACTTTATATATCCATATGAATTTAAAATCAAGAAACTTCCTAAAAATAATCTATAAATTACAAAAGGAAGAAAAGTTGATTTCTTTAACCACCACATAATGATATAAATTGCCAAAATAGAGGCGATAAATGAATAGGTTACACCGTCAATGGCATCTATGATGAGTGCGAGGTTGTCTTGTTGATAAAGTTCATAACTGACTAATAATCCTGCGGCCGCGATGGTTGGAATTGATAACAACATTGCAAATTTTGCGGCTTCACGACGTTCAAGTCCTAAAAAACGTCCCATCGTGATAGTAATTCCCGAACGACTTGTTCCCGGAATGAGGGCCAGACATTGAGCCAAGCCTATTAATACGGCATCAAGTGCGGTTAAATGATCTACTTTGCGAATGGTCATACCGATTTTGTCTGCAATGTATAAAACGATACCAAAACCCAGCATTGTCCAGCCGATGATTTGCGGATTTCTTAACCATTCCATGCCGTATGTTTTTAGTGCCAGTCCGGCGATGACAGCTGGAATAGTTCCGATTACGATTAGCCAGAACAATTTGCTACCTTTATTTTTAAAACTGGGAATGCAATATGTTTTTAAGACGCCTGCAATCATTTCATAAATGTATTCGGAGAAGTAAATCATGACGGCCATGATTGAACCGACATGAACGGCTACATCCAAATCCAACCCCTGATCAGGAAAGGTTGTAAATTTTGAGAATAAGATAAGGTGTCCTGACGAACTAACAGGTAAGAACTCTGTTAATCCCTGCAGAATTGATAACAGTAAAATATGTAGGCTAGTCACGTGATTATACTCTTTCTTGTTTTATGCCGAATGCACTGCTGATTCTTTTTTTCAAAGCCAAAGGAGATATAGGTTTTACCAAATATTCTTTAATGCCGAGTTCTTTAGCATCCAAGACGGTTTTTTCTTTTGTGTCAACCGTAATCATAATAATGGGGATTTCTTCAGAATCGTTGAGTGGTGTGTTTTTTAAGCTGCGAGCAAATTCAATTCCACTGGTTTCAGGCATTTGTTGGTCAAGCAGAATAATGTCAATTTTAAAATTGCTGATTTGTTCCGAAGCTTCTTG
>CAZFRT010000008.1:0-22699 GCA_964521455.1 uncultured Azospirillum sp. | reverse complement strand
AGCACATCATACCGAAACTTTCCACGCCACGGATTTTACCAACTTTCAAAACTTCATTATAGCAAGGAATGGTAACACCGACCGGAGCAAAAACACCTTTTAAGCCCTGATGACAATTCGGAGCCCCGCAAACAACCTGAAGCTTTTCTTTTCCGGTATTAACAGTCAATAACCCGAGATGATCTGAATCCGGATGTTTTTCATAAGTTTCAACTTCTGCTGCAACAAAACCGTTTAACTGTGCAGCCGGATTGAAAATTTCTTCAACTTCCAAACCGATTTTTGTCAGAGTTTCTCCAATTTCATCAATACCGGCCGTTGTGTCCAAATGCTCTTTTAACCAAGATAATGTAAATTTCATCGTGCTAATCCTCCGTTATTGCTCAAACCTCCTGTCATGGATGAAATATCCAGCGGCGTAAAGCCATAATGCTTCAACCATCTGACATCAGATTCAAAGAAGGTGCGTAGATCAGGAATACCATATTTCAACATTGCCAAACGATCCAAACCGAGACCGAATGCAAACCCCTGATACTCATCCGGATTAATTCCCCCTGCTTTCAAAACATTCGGATGCACCATACCACAGCCTAAAATCTCAAGCCAATCCGTTCCGGCTCCGATTTTAAGTTCTGTTTTAGTTTTCAAGCAGCCGATATCCATTTCGGCAGACGGCTCTGTAAACGGAAAATAAGAAGGACGATAGCGAACCGGAATTTCATCCAATTCAAAAAATGCCTTGATAAAGTCATAAAGACATCCCTTCAAATGAGCCATCGTAATATTCTTGTCAATAACCAACCCTTCGATTTGGTGGAACATCGGGGTATGGGTGGCATCATAGTCTGAACGATAAGTCCGTCCCGGAGCAATAATACGAATTGGCGGACGTTTGTTTTCCATGGTGCGGATTTGCACCGGAGATGTGTGGGTACGGATAACATAACTGTTGTCCATATCAAATTCTTTGCTTGCATCATCTGCCAGATAAAAAGTGTCTTGCATTTGTCTGGCCGGGTGGTTTTCCGGCATATTCAAAGCACTGAAGTTATGGAACTGATCTTCAATATCCGGACCTTCCGCAACATCAAAACCCATTTCACCGAAAATTGAAACGACTTCTTCATAAATTTTGCTGACCGGATGAATACGCCCCTGCACTTCCGGACGCACCGGCTGGGTAACGTCAATATATTCGGCTGCCAATTTTGCATTCAGCTCTTTTTCCTGCAATTCGGAACGCCGACTGTCCAACATTCCTTCCAAATCACTTTTCAGGAGGTTAAGCTTTTTGCCCATCTCGATTTTTTCTTCCAAAGGCAAAGCTCCCAAACCTTTCATCAGTTCGGTAATTTTTCCTTTTTTACCACTGATGGCAACACGGACTTCTTCCAGAGATTTAATATCCTCGGCAGCCATAACAGCTGCGGACAATTCCTCTTTTAACTTTTCAATATTTTCCATTTTTCCACCTAAAACATTAAACTATAACTTTAATATCTGCCCAGACTTCTCGGATTTTAAAATAAAAAAGAGTCTGCTCGATTCCTCAAGACGACTCTTTTTTATAATTTTTTGTGAAATAATTCTTACTTATTCAAAGCAGCCTTAGCAGAATCTACCAACTTAGCAAAAGCTTGAGGCTCTTTTAAAGCAATATCTGCCAGAACTTTTCTGTCCAACTCGATATTAGCTTTGGTGAGCCCGCTAATAAATCGAGAGTAAGTCATATCATACAAACGAGCTGCAGCGTTGATTCTCTGAATCCACAAGGAGCGGAAGTTTCTCTTTTTCGCTCTTCTGTCGCGGTAAGCATATTGCAAACCTTTTTCAACTTTTTCAACAGCAACTCTGAAAACATTTTTGTTACGACCTCTGTAACCTTTGGCCATAGACAAGATTTTTTTGTGACGAGCGTGAGCTGTTACACCTCTTTTAACACGAGACATCTAACTTTCCTCCTACAAATATGGTAAAAACAGTTTAACAATCTTGGCATCAGACTCAGATAACAGAGTTGTACCGCGAGCTTGTCTTTTCATTTTTTGAGTTTTGCAGAATAGGCAGTGTCTCTTATTTGCAAAATTTCTTTTCAATTTGCCGGTTCCTGTAGCACTAAAACGCTTTTTTGCGGAACTTTTAGTTTTCAATTTAGGCATTTTGCTTCCTTTCATTCAATTTTATTTTTGGATGCTTTATGAGTATTCAGGCATGCCAAACAGCCCGAAACACTCCAGACGAACCCGTTTATACACTTATCAATCATATATTGCAAGCATTTTTTGCAGCTTCATCAGATTCTTTTTAATAAAAATAATTTCCTTCATCTCTCATCTTGCGAATAAAGTTCGACCGTTCCTCTTCACTGACCTTTCCGTCCTCGTCGGTATCCATGGCTTTAAACTGCTCTTCAGGAGACATATAGCTGCCTTCTTTTTGAGCACGACGCAAATTACGACGATCTTCCCGAGTCAGCTTGTCAAAGCGTTTTTCATACTCTTCGGAAGTAAGCACTCCGTCCCCATCTTTGTCAAACTCATGCATTTGATAAGAGGCAATCTCTTGGGAACGAGAACGTACCTTTCCCTCCGCCGGAGCATTATATTTTGCTTCCGCAACACTCAAAAACAAAGCCGAACATAAAACTAATAAAGAGAGGAACTTCATAAAATTTCTCCTAATAAAAATTTTCTCCGCTGATAAAACTGGACGCGCGCATATCTTGCAGTTTTCCGTCTTTTAAAAGTACTTTGCGATCCATTCTGTCCGCCAACTCAAAGTTATGAGTCGCAATCAACGCCGACAATCCGGTCTCTTTCACAATTGCCAATAACTCGGCAAAAACGATTTCCGCCGTTTTCGGGTCAAGATTTCCGGTCGGTTCATCCGCCAACAATAGCTTAGGAGCATTAGCCAAAGCCCGGGCAATCGCCACCCGCTGCTGTTCTCCTCCGGATAACTCGGCCGGACGATGTTTCAAACGCCGTTCCAGCCCCAAGCGGGAAAGCAACCACTCGGCTTTTTCTCTTGCCGTTTTTTGATTAACACCGGCAATCAATTGCGGCAGCATCACATTTTCCATAGCATCAAAATCAGGCAAAAGATTATGGTATTGATAAACAAACCCCAGATAATCCCGCCGCAGATAGGTCCGCATGGCATCACCGAGCTTGGAACATTTCTGCCCATCAAGATGAATATCACCTTTTGTCGGACGGTCAAGCAGACCGGCAATCTGCAACATGGTGGATTTTCCGGAACCGGAAGGACCCAACAAAGGGACGACCTCCCCCGGCATAATCTCCAAATCCACACCCTTCAGGACTTCCAGTGTTTGGGAACCCTGCTTAAAACTTCTATGTACTTTTTTTAAGGATAACGTTGGTTGATTATTCATAACGCAAAGCCTCCACCGGATCAAATATTGCCGCTCTGTACGCAGGATAAATCGTCGCCATAAAAGACAACAACAAAGAAATCACCACAACACTGACAACTTCCATAACGTCCATCTTGGCCGGCAGTTGAGATAGAAAATAAATTTCGGCCGAAAACAAATCCCGCCCCATAAGCTGTTGCAACCCCTGACGAATAGATTCGATATTTTCACAAAACAACACTCCCAAAACCAATCCCAGAAGTGTTCCGACCACACCGATAAAAGCCCCGTCCATAAAAAAGATTCTCATAATCATCCCCTTGGTGGCTCCCATGGTTCGCAAAACGGCAATATCCCGTCCTTTGTCTTTAACCAACATAATCAATCCGCTGATAATATTGAAGGCGGCAACCAAAATAATCAAAGTTAAAATCAAAAACATCACGTTGCGTTCCACGTCAATCGCATTAAAGAAAGCTGAATTAGTCTGTTTCCAATCATAAACATAAGCTCCGGCTCCGACACTTTCTTCAATCGCCTTACGTACCGGATTCAACATTTTATCGTCATCCAGCGTAACATCTATTCCGGTAACAGCTCCGTTCAAACCGAAATATTTCTGAGCAGCTTCCAGAGGCATAAAGATAAAATTGGAATCATATTCATACATTCCGATTTCAAAAGTTCCCAAAACAGTATAAGACTTCATTCTCGGAACGGTACCGAAAGCGGTAACCTTTCCGTTTGGCGAAATCAGGGTAATTTCCTCTCCCGGAATAATCCCCATTTTGTTAGCCAAACGTTTTCCTACAATCACGTTATTTCCTGAAAAATCATCAATATTCAAAGCGGACAAACCATCAGCAAGAATTTGCTTTTTCAACAAATCGTCTTTGGAGATTCCTCGAATCATCGCCCCTTCTGCGGCTTTTCCGGCCGAGACAAGGAGTTGATTTTCAATCATTGGAATAACTGTCTTCACATGCTCAAAATCTTCAATATCCTTTACGGCCTGCTGATAATTATTAAACGGAAACCCGACGGAAGATGTAATTCCGATATGTCCGTTAATTCCGAGAATACGAGACAATAACTCGCTTCGAAAACCGTTCATAACCGACATAACGATAATCAGAGTTGCCACTCCGAGAGCAATCCCCGTAAATGCAAAACCGGTAATAACCGAAATAAAACCTTCTTTGCGTTTGGCTCGCAGATACCGTTTAGCCACCAGACGTTCAAATTTTGAAAAAATCATAAAAACCACTCCTTATTTACCTATTTTTATAAAGACCGGACAGCTAATTTTCAACACCGCAATACTTTGGTGTGTATAAATAAATTTGTTACAGATTTGTGAAAATTCTTTTATATCTGACTGAACACGCAT
This sequence comes from uncultured Azospirillum sp., assembly GCA_964521455.1. Classification (GTDB taxonomy): domain Bacteria; phylum Pseudomonadota; class Alphaproteobacteria; order RF32; family CAG-239; genus JAGAJR01. The sequence goes on along the minus strand of CAZFRT010000008.1, from coordinate 17,927 downwards.
TTTTTTATTGCAAAAAAAAAAAAACGGATTAGTATGAGTAGTATATAGGCCTTGGGTCTAAACTATTATGAGGTGTGTGTAATGAAAAATGTATATGTCGGTCTTTTGACCGCAGTTGCTTGCACGTATTCAATGCAGGCTGCTGCAAATTCTCTTAACTCTAATCTTAACCTTACCGTTGAGGGTAACGTACCTTTCTCGTTACATCCCTCATCTGCTTCACACACAGTAACACCCCTGGATCTTGGGCCTATATCCTCTTTGGATAATGCTGTGAAGCTTGCTGCCGTACGTTCGGTAATTGACTCTGGAAATGACAGCAGCATCAGACCGGATTTCGAGATTGATGTCGATCCTGATGAAGATATAAATAAATGTATAAATCAAGGATACCTGCTTACTTCTTGTGATGTTAACCAACATCCTGATGACGAATCCCGTTGTCCATATAACTCAGAATACTTCAAATCATGCCTATGCGATGTAAGCTACTATAACGTAGAAGAAAGTCAGCTTTCCGTTTGCGGTAAATATGCCAGCACTGAAAAATGTTCCGACAAAAATGGTAATCATTTCGCCTGCCGATGCGAAGCTTCCCATGACAACCTGACCTACTGCAGTGCCCGCGATGAATATATCAGTGAAGCTGACTACAGAAAGAACGTTGTAGAAAGCAATAATTACTGCCGCGACAGCCGAGATCTCCAAATGTACTTATACCCTAAAGGCATCTGCCAAACATGTTCAGAGCCTTATTCCGTAAATGCTGCTAAAAACGCTTGTGGATGTCCGGTAGAATATAAAGAATGCGACCTTGGACCGGAAATCGGAGCAAACTCTTGTACCGAAAACGGCATCGTCAAACATGATCGCTGTAAAGCTTGTGCCTACAGGGGAACTCTCTCTTCCTGCCCGGCCGGTTATGCTTGTACTCTTGAACAATGCTCCGGAAAATATGAAATTACCGGATGTGCTGTCGGAAAACTAGACATCACCAAGTGCTCTTGGATGAAATATTTTACTAAATCTTACTGCAAATAACCCCAACTCTTATCTGTTTTTATAAGGAGAAAGACTATGAAAAACACTACTAAGACTAAACTGGGAGTAAGCCTGACCGTACTCGCTTTCTCCTTATTCGCAGGTATCCCTGCTCATGCCGAAGATGAAGGTACAAGCAGTTCTCCTGCAATGGCATACAATCACGCTGCAGGAAACTATCAGCAATATCAATATAACGGAGCATCCCAATCTATGCTGAACCCGTCTCAAATGACTATGGTGAGTAGTGATTTAATAGCCAGCCGATACATATTGGATACCAGCACACACCCATACGTAACGACTACCCCGAAAACATTGGACTCGTTAAGTGAGTATACTTCATTAAAAGTCAATGACATGGTATTAAGAGATGCCGTAATTGCAACCAAAATTGATACAGATTTTGTCAAAAAGTTTGATAGACTTGATATCAGTGATGCTGTCGCATCAATTGAAAGTGTTGGCACCACTTGTGCAGATACACCTCCAAGCTGTAACTCTCTGGGATACACTTCCAGTGCCTCAAGCTGTCAAGGTCAGATGCTGCGTTGCCCGTTTGATACTTCCATCGTTTTCTGTATTGAAAACTGCAAAAAGGGTTCTTTCCTTTATTCTGATATGACCTGTTCCGACACAAAGATTTCCGGAAAAACTGTCATCGGTATCGTAACCAACCCCAGCAAAAGACGGGCTATGGCTCTGAAATGTCCTAAATATAAATGGGCAACAAAAGAATTAAAAACAGCCGTATACACCGGTAGTGATTTGAGCGTAAAACCGTACGTCAGTTTTGATACGGTTAATGCCAAATATACTTTGGATACAGCCATCAAAACCGAAGATGATTTGGTTGCCAGCTTAAACAACGCCATCTACACGGATGCCGGAACATCTTTGAGAAGCGGAGATTTGGCTACCAAACGCATTGTTGATTTAACAACCGACCAGATAGAATATCCGGCAGCAAACTTCACTCTTTCTTTAAGCACCGAAGGTGTAGCTGCAGGAAAATGGTTCTTGCCAAACAGTGAAGAAGCTCTGGAAATGGTTAACTCCAAAGAGATTATCGGAGAAAGCTTCAAAAAATTGGATTTAGTTCATCCGTTAGCTTCCGAAAAACTCGTTTGGACATCTGATTTGCTGAACGCAAAACCGATTGCCATTGATTTGGAAACGAAAAAATTTGAACCGGTTGACGCTGTAAAATTATTCCCTGTCTGCCCTTTCATTTACTACTAACGTAAACTTAAGCCCTCTCATCCGAGAGGGCTTTTTTTTAACCCAAACAATCACAATAAAAAAATCCCCGAAGTATTCGGGGATTTTTTTTATTAATTTAACCAATACTTACGCACAACGTCTGGTCATTAAGCCTTCTGAGATTTGTAAGTTTGTCATAATCATACTGTCAATAGCACGTACATTGACATTCTCAACATCTTTTCCGACTTCTAATGTCCGGTTGGAAACATAATCCGCCAATTTAATCAGATTGGATTTTGTTTCTTTCGGCAAAGGATTGGCTTCAGACTGAGCCAAGGTTTTGATATAAACCCAAAGCTTCATGTTGTTATCCAAAGCAGAAATTAATTCTTTGGCATTATTGTTTTCACGAGCATTGGACAAATCAATGGCACATTTCAATAAAGAAAAGGCTTCTTCCTTAGCCAGATTATTCTTAACGGCTTCAATCAAACCTTCCGAAATCTGCATATTAATATTTACCAAACAGTCAAAATCGGTTTTTGACATTTTAGAGCCTTTGGAAAGAGTAAGTCTTTCCACAAATTTAGATAATTTAAGCAAATTATCTTTAATATCTTGAGGAAGCAAATTCTTTGCATTTTTGAGCGATGTTTCTATCTCCACCCAAAGTCTCAAATTACCGTCTAACACGGAAACAATCTCTGATTCATTTTGACTGTTTGCAACATTGGCAATAGCCATAGCATGATTCAGAAGAATAACAGCTTCCTGTTCAGCATTCTTAACCTGATCAACATTATTATTCATTTTAGCTTCCTTCATTTAATAAAAATTCCTTTTTCAATATAATCAATCATTATACTTTTTAAATAGTAACATTTGTGACATCCACAACTAAAATTTATATCAGGGTCTGTCTTTATGTCGGGGAGAACAGACCCTGATTAGTCTAAGAAAAAATGGGGAGATTTTTTCTTCATGTGTTAACAACATAATAATATGGGGAACGATGAGAAAAAGCTAACCGATGTTAGGTTTTTCGAATTCAGTTCTTGACTATCTCAGCGAGCGAGGGAAATGACAGTAATCACAACGGGCTGAGATAGTCTGAATTTTTAGAACGGAGACAGAATATCTATCAACTGACGTCCGTATCTCGGTTCCTGAACATCAGAAATAGTACCCGTACCACCATAAGAAACTCTCAATTCGGCAATTTTACTTGAGGCAATCGTATTATCCGAACTAATATCTGCCCGACGGATAATTCCTCTGACCGTTAACTGACGAAGTTCATAATTAACCCTGATTTCCTGTGTTCCTTCAATAACCAGATTACCATTCGGCAAAACTTGCGTTACAACCGCTGCCATAGTCATATTAATTTTTTCGGAACGATCAATCTTACCTTCTCCGGAAACATCATGGTTCGACTGAACATTAACCAAGTTTGCCGGATCAATAGAGTCAGGAAAATAATCTTTTGCATATTTTTCATAACCGAAGAAACTTCCGACACCAACCGTATCATCATTGTTATCACGATTCTGCTCCGTTTTATTTTCCATTAACGCAGCATCTTTGGCTGATACATTAACTGTAATAATATCTCCGACTTTCGCAGCTCTTTGGTCTTTGAAGAAACCGGAAGACCCTTTTTTCCACAAAGAATTTGCTCCGGCATATCCTTCCGGTTGCTGAGGCATCGGCATTGATACCGGCTGATAATTCGGAGCCTCCACCGGATTTTCTATCGGAGCCAAAGCCGGTTCTTTTCCGATACTTGTCAGCCTGGACCACGTATTGCAACCGCTCAAAGATGTTGCCACCATCAACACGGCTGCTATTTTGTAAATTTTATTGTCATTCATTTCAATAGTCCCCTCTATTGTTCAACTTCTACCGTATTGGCATCTATAACTTCGGCAAACAGCACTTTTTTGCTCTTGGTGTTCATCACTTCTATTTTTTCCCCTTTGGCACCATCGCTCATAGCCTGCACTTTTGCCGTAATCTGCATTTTATTCGTTTTATAAACAATTGTTACAATGTCATTGCGTTTGATAAGAATTTTGTTGCCGATGTCTCTGCCGTTAACAACCTTTCCTTCCTTGAGCGACTTTTTGGCTTCTTTATTAACCAGCTTGTCTTTATCCACCACATTTGCCGGCTTAATCCGATTCATTCTGACCCGAATTGTCTTCAACATATCTTCGGCAATAACTTCACCCTTATTAATATTTCTTGCCGGAACATACACCTCACCCAAAACATAATACTTACCCTGTACTTCTGTCTTAGCATAAGGATTTCCATCGGCAAAAACTTCCACCTTGCAGGAAAACTTGTTTTGGAGTTCATCAGTTTTCAAATCACTTACCAGAATTTTAGCAGCCTGAGCACCTTCAATTTGAAAGAAAGTCTGCCCACCGAAAAATTCCAGATCTGTTGTCTCCTCCATTCCCTGCTCAACAAATTCTTCTTTAATTGCTTCAGCGATTTCATCTTCCCTCACAATCAGCAAATTCTCTGCATTTGCATTAAAAGCGGTTAAAAGAAACAAACAACTGATGAAATATACAAAACGCATAAAATACACCTTTTCAAACTACTTCATCTGGTTAATCGTGCTCAACATCTGGTCTGATGTCTGAATAACTTTTGAGTTCATCTCATAAGCTCTTTGGGCGGAAACCAGTTCGGTAATCTCTGTAACCGGATTAACGTTAGAAGTTGACAAATACCCTTGCAAAATAGATCCGAAACCTTCCACATCCGGATTATCAATAATCGGAGCTCCGGAAGCTTCCGTCTCCAAAAACAGGTTTTGCCCCATGGCTTCCAAACCGGCTTCATTAACAAAAGTAGCCAATTCCAGCTGTCCGACATTAATCTCGTCGGTCTCTCCGTCTTGCTTAACCCAAACCTCTCCTGAACTGTTCACATAAATTTCGACAGCATCGTCAGGAATAGTAATTTCCGGTTGAACGACATAACCATCATGTGTAACAATCACGCCATCACCGTTTCTTTGAAAAGCTCCGTCACGGGTATAGGCAATTCCCTTTCCTTCCGGAAGCTCAATCTGAAAATAACCGCGACCGCGAATAGCCAAATCCAGTTCATTAGTGGTGTTCGTCAAACCGCCACCGTCCGTAATACGATATACGGCCGCCGTTCTCACACCAAGACCAAGCTGAAGTCCGGACGGAACAACTGTTTGTGCGGCACTGGATGCCGACCCCGGTCGAATAATATTCTGATACAATAAATCATTAAATTCGGCTCTTCTTTTGGTATAAGCCGTCGTGTTCATATTCGCAATATTGTTGGAAATAACATCAACATTGGTTTGTTGAGCCAGCATTCCCGTTGCACCGATATGTAAAGATCTCATAATTTATTCCCCTGTAAATTTTGTTAAGCCAACTGGGCATATGCCGCTATGGTATTTGAAACTCTGTCGTGTTCTTCATCAATCATCTGCTGAACATACTCATAAGAACGTTGCAGCTTGATCATTTTCGTCATTTCAGATATTGCCTCCACATTAGATTTTTCAACATATCCCTGAGCTACGGACGCATCTCCGGAATTAACCTGCATGGCATTTCCTGCCACATTCTCAAACATGGTGTTGGCAACTTTTAAAAGCTTTTGATTATCGGCAAATTTAGCGATTTTCAAACGACCGATAACCCCGTTTTCTGTAGAAACATCTCCGTTTTCGGCAAAAGATATTTCTTTTTCTCCCGGAGCGAAGAAAAACGGCTCATTATTTTCAGATAAAACAACATCTCCGTCAGAAGTAACCAACTTTCCGTCGGCATCCAACATAAACTGACCTTTTTTGGTATATTTCTCTCCTTGAGCCGTTTCAATAGAGAAGAAACCATCCCCTTTCAAAGCCAAATCAAAAGTATTTCCGGTTTGAACAAAAGCTCCTTCGGCAAAATCCGTAAATTCTCCGAAATCATGTGTAAAATAAACCGGAACCTTGCCAAATCCTGCAGCATTTTCCGTTTTAACCAGATAAGAACTGAAAACGGCATCATCTTGCTTATATCCGGATGTATTCATATTTGCCATATTATTGGAAACAATGTCCATCTGTTTCCACAACCCCATCTGGCGTGATAAAGCTATATACTTTGTATTATCCATTATATTCTCCCCAATAGTTTTGGATAATTTTAATTTAACTGAAAGTATATATGCAAATGCTGCGCCAAATTTTAAACGCAAACAAAAAAAGCACCTTAAAGGTGCTTCTAAAACAATACTTCCAAGAAATTAGGCATTAAAATTCAATCCCCAATCAGAATAACGAGCCGGATCATCAATCCAATTTTCCCGAACCTTAACAAACAAAAAGAGATGAACCCTTTCCTCCAAAAGCTCTTCTATTTCCTTTCTGGCAGCCTGACCGATACGCTTAATCATAGAACCGCCTTTGCCCAAGACAATAACTTTCTGACTGTCTCGTTCCACATAAATTGTCATTTCTGCCCGAACCGAACCGTCTTCCCTGCGTTCCCACAATTCCGGTTCAACCGTCAAAGCATACGGCAATTCCTGTCGCAAAAACAAAAACAATTTCTCTCGAACAATTTCCGCCACCAGAAGTTTCAACGGCATATCTGAAATCTGCTCTTCCGGATAAAACCACGGACTAACAGGTAAATTATCCGCCAAATACTTATAAAAATCTTCAATATGCTGACCGGTTAAAGCTGAGACCATAAAGGTTTCCTTGAACTTTCCGGCTGCATTGATTTTGGCACTCAACTCCAAAAGTTTTTCTTTTTGCACCAAATCAACCTTATTCAGTACCAAAATTGCCTCAACCTTATTTTTGTTTAACTTGGCAACAATAGACTGAGTCTCGTCATCAAACCCGCGTTTGGCATCCACAACCAAAACCGTAATATCCGCATCTCCGACCCCGCTCCACGCCGAAGCGACCATAGCTCGATCCAAACGACGCTTGGGCTTAAAAATTCCCGGAGTATCCAAAAAAATAATCTGCGTATTTTCAAAAATACCTATCCCCTTAACCAAAGTGCGGGTTGTTTGCACTTTCGGAGAAACAATGGAAACTTTGGAACCGACAAAATTATTGGTGATAGTGGATTTTCCAGCGTTCGGTGCTCCGATTAACGCCACGAAACCGCATCTGGTCTGCTCCTCAGCCATATTTTTTCCCCAGAAAATCCAACATTTTGGCAGCGGCACCTTGTTCAGCCAATTTTTTGTTACGCCCCTCACCTTCCTGATCGGCAACGCCATTCAGGCTGACAGCCATAAAGAACACAGGTTCATGCTCGCTGCCTTCCCGTCGTACAAGCTTATATACCGGATTTCCCAATCCCAAACTATGTGCCACTTCCTGCAAAAGCGTTTTGGCATCCTTTGGCGGGGCAACATTCTTGTCAATCAACTCTTTCCAATGGTTGTTTACAAAATTAATAGCCACATCACAACCTGCATCAATAAAGATGGCTCCAATAACCGCTTCACAAACATCACACAGGACATTTTCATTTTCTCTGATTTCCTCATTCGCAACAATCATATATTTATCAAGGCTGAGCGTTAAAGCAACATCTGCCACGGTTTCCTTGCAAACCAAACCGGTATGTCGCTGAGACAAGCTCCCTTCCGGCTCATCGGGAAACATTTTATACAGCAGGCTGGCAATTGCTACACCCAAAACCCGGTCACCCAAAAACTCCAAACGCTCATAATTTTCAGTCAATTTGGAAGTATGACTGCTATGCGTTACCGCCTGCACCAATAATTGCTTATTTTCAAACGTATAACCTAATATTTTTTCCAGACTTTCTGTTTTCATGTCGAAACACTCTAACGTATCTTATTAAATAAACGCTCCCAACGCACTTTTTTAGGCCAGCTCCAAGGTTTGTACCAAGCTCCGTCGTTATTATGAGAAAAGAACAAGACACGAGCCTTTCCGACCAAATTTTCAAAAGGAACAAATCCAACGTTTACCCGGCTGTCATCTGACTTGTCTCGGTTGTCGCCCATAACAAAATAACTTCCCTGCGGCACCGTCAATTCCGGAACATTATCCTCTTTTTCATTGTCAGAAACTTCCAAAATCTTATGTTCCAAACCTTCCGGCAGAATTTCCACATATTGGCGAAAACGCTCCGCATTTCCGGCCTGATCCCTGATTACAAAATCTTCCAAAGCTTTGCGTTCAACAAGCTCTCCGTTGATATATAAACGTCCTTTTTCCAGCTTAACTTTATCTCCCGGCAAACCGATAATTCTTTTGATGTAATCAGTCCTGTTATCCTGAGGAAACTTGAAGACGATAACATCCCCTCTTTTCGGCTCATCAGCCCAAACACGACCGTCAAACAACGGCAAACTGAAGGGCATCGAATGTTTGGAATAGCCATAAGTATATTTGGAAACAAAAAGATAATCTCCGACATAAAGGGTCGGATACATTGAACCTGACGGGATTTTAAAAGGTTCAAACAAAAAACTTCTGATTAAAATGGCAATAATAATTGCATATACTAACGTTTTAACCGTATCGACCAAACTCTCTTCTTTTTCCATCGGCATCTCTTCTTTCTAAATAAACAAATCACAAACATTATATTGGAAAAAAACATTTATTCGTGTTTTTTTCTAAAATAATTCAAACACATACTAAACATTATTTTTTTTATATCAACCATAAAATCCGAGAAATTAATTAAAAAAAATAAATTTCACGACAAGACTTCAATAATCACAAAAGCTTGAGCCCAAGGATAATCATCAGTCATCGTAAGATGAAGACGAGCCTCCCGACCTTTGCTCAACTCATCCAAACACTTCGCCGCTCCGTTATAAAGCTTCAAAATCGGCTGACCACTTGCCAAATGAGCAACCTCAATATCACGCATGAACACTCCATTTCGAAACCCAGTTCCCAAAGCCTTGGAAACAGCTTCTTTCGCGGCAAATCTTTTGGCAACACTGCAGGCATATTCCCGAAATGAAATTTTCTTTCTGAGGATAATTTCATTTTTTTCCGCTTCCGAAAACGCCCGTTCAACAAAACGATCTCCGAATTTCTGCAAAGATTTTTCTATTCTCTGAATATTCGACAAATCATTTCCGATACCTAAAATCATATTACCCCGCCTTTTTCCGTGCAGACACTTTGTCTAATGCTTTCTTAACCAAATAGTATGAAATAAACCAAGATGCAAAATAAAACGGAATACATCCGACCATCATCGGCCAAAGAATAGGCCAAACATCCGATACAAAAACCCTAAAATCAAAAGTTACTAAAGCATGCATACATTCCTGAAAAAGTTCTACGAAATGAACTTTATCGCCGTCTTCATAACTTCCACCCAAAATAAAGCGACCGGTATATAAAACAGAAACCCAAATAAACGGAAACGTCCACGGGTTTCCGGCTGCCGTTCCTAAAGCACTGGCAAGAATATTGCCGCGAACAAACCAAGCGGTGATTGCCGCCAAAACAAAATGAAACCCGACAAACGGCGTAAAAGAAATTGCTACACCACAAGCAATCCCTGCCGCAATTTCCCTCGGTGTTCCTTTCAACCGCCTTAATCTCAACAGCATATACCGAGATGCCCGTTTCCAACCGTTCTTCGGCCAGAATAAATTTAAAAGTTGACGAACCAAAGGCTGTTTTTTTCTTCTTTTAAACAATATCATCTCCAAATATCAAACAGATAAAGTTCATTATTTATTGAGTTGCTCTGGAAACATAAGAGACAACCTTGCTGGCTTTAAGAGCTGCAATAATATCCGTTAAATGTTTCAGATCTTTTACCTCAACATCAACCAATAACTCAAAATAACTAACCGTTCTGTATACAATATTCAAGTTCGAAATATTGCCGTTGTTACGAGCAACCAGATTTGATAACTCACCCAAAGATCCGGGTTCATTGCTCAACATGATTTTTAAACGTCCGGTATGCATATCGCTTTCGGCCTCTTCTCCCCAGGCAATATCCAACCAGCGTTCCGGTTCATCTGCATATTTTTCCAAAGACTTGCAGTCGATTGTGTGAACCGCCACTCCTTTTCCCGTTGTAACAATACCGACAATACGATCTCCCGGAAGCGGATGACAACATCCCGCAAAATGAACGGCCATTCCCGGTATCAGACCTTTAATCTTTAACGGCTCACCTTTTCTCTCTTTCTTAATAACTTTTTTGAAACTCGGAACCTTAATGGATTTTACCACTTTTTCAAGCTTGGATTGTTTATATCCCGGATAAACAGCTTTTAAAACATCCCAACCTGTAACTAACCCCTCTCCGACTTTAGCATATACATCGTCAATAGATTCCGCTTCAAAATTTTGTAAAACATTAACCAGAGCTTTTTCTGAAAACTCCAGATTTTCGCCTTTAAACAAACGTTCCAGAATTTCCTGTCCCAACGTAATAAACTGCTCACGTTTATAAGCCCGCACATAACGGCGGATAGCCGCTTTGGCCTTTCCGGTAACAACAAAACGTTCCCACTCTGTTGACGGATGCTGGGCTTTGGAGGTCAGAATTTCGACCTGATCTCCGTTTTGTAAAACCGTTCTGAGCGGACGAATTTCTCCGTTAATTTTGGCACCAACGCAAGTATCTCCGACAGAAGAGTGCACCGCATAAGCAAAATCCACCGGCGTTGAATTAACCGGAAGCCCGATTAAATCCCCTTTCGGCGTAAAACAGAACACCTGATCGTTATACATTTCCAGCTTGGTATTTTCCAAAAATTCTTCAGGATTGGAAGCTTGTTCCAAAATTTCCAACAACTCTCTTATCCAGCGGAAGTTTTTACCTTCAGCCTTCTGTCCTTGTTTATAAGCCCAGTGAGCGGCCACACCTTTCTCTGCGATTTCATGCATTTCATAAGTACGTATCTGGATTTCGATACGCGTATTTTCCGGTCCGATAACTCCTGTATGAATAGATTTGTAACCATTCGGCTTCGGCGTGGAAATATAATCTTTGAAACGACGAGGCACCATGTGATACTTGCTGTGAACAATACCCAAAGCTTGATAACAGGTGGCAATATCATCAACCGTAATTCGGAAAGCCATAATATCGGACAATTGCTCAAAAGAAGCATTTTTCTGCTGCATTTTCCGCCAAATGGAATAAGGCGTTTTTTCTCGTCCGCTCACAGAAGCCTTAATTCCGTTGTCTTCCATATCTTTTTGCAACTGAGAAATAATTTTCGGAACAATGTTGCTGCCTTGTTCCCGCAAGAAGTTCAAACGGGCAACGATAGAATCATGAGCATCTTTATGCAACTCTGCAAAAGCGATTTCTTCCAACTCGCTTTTCACTTCCTGCATACCGATACGTTCAGCCAAAGGGGCATAAATATCCAGAGTTTCTCTGGCTATACGAGCTCTCTTCTCAGGCTTGCAGAAATGAAGTGTCCGCATATTGTGCAAACGATCTGCCAGCTTAATCAACAAAACACGAATATCCTCAGACATCGCCAGTAAAAGCTTGCGAAAATTCTCTGCTTGTTTGTTATTAGCTGATTTCTGTTCAATCATTGCCAACTTTGTCAATCCGTCAACAATCTGGGCCACTTGCTCGCCAAACAGACTTTTAACTTCTTCAACCGTCGTATCCGTATCTTCCACCGTATCATGCAAAAGACCGGCAATAATTGATGAGGAATCAAGCTTAAACTTGGTTAAAATACCGGCAACTTCAACCGGATGAGAGTAATAAGGATCCCCGGAAGCCCGCAACTGGGCACCATGTTTTTTCATCGCAAACACATACGCCCTGTTTAATGCGTCTTCATCGGCATCAGGATCATAAGACTTGACTAAATCAACCAATTCATATTGTCTTAACATCTTTTATACAACAACTCTCTTTTCCAAAATTCACATATTGCCAGAATATTACATTACTTTAGAGAATACAAGAACAGTTGTTTCAATTTAGTTAAAAACACAAAAAAAGCCCGGATTAACTCCGAGCTTTTTCCCAAAGGCATATAACCGAAGATTATTCTTCAAAGTCATCCATATCATCGCCCATGTCGAAACCGTCATCAAATTGAATATCTTCGTCATCATCAAAAGAAGCGTCAGAATCAACATCCGCACCTTCGACATCCAGTTCCAGATTGTCATCATCGTCATGAACCTGCATCGTATCGCTCATTTCGCTGTCAAGCAACAAACCGGAGAACTGCTCATCCAAATCAGCCAATTCTTTTTCAGCGGCCATAATTTCGAGCTCTTCTTCCTCTGGTTCTTCAACTTCAACATATTTCTGCAAGCCCATAACCAGAGATTTTTGCAATTCTTCAATACTGACTGTTTCATCAGCAATCTCACGAAGAGCAATAACCGGATTTTTATCATTGTCTTTTGAAACCGTAATCGGGGCTCCGGAGGCAATATCTTTAGCTCTCTGAGCGGCCACCATAAGCAATTCATAACGGTTAGGAATCTTATCAACACAATCTTCTACTGTAACGCGTGCCATTTGTTTTATACCTTATCAAAAATTAAACCCAACTTGGTTGGGAGATGTTATATCCACTCTCAAAAAGAAATGCAACAAAAAAATTAAAAAAACGTGTAAAAACATACAACTAAGAACCAACAGGAACAGCTATAATCCGATTCTTCATAGCATTCAGTTTTTGACGAAGCTCTTCCCGATTCTTTCGAACCTCTAAAACATCGTTCAGCGGAGCTTTGTACATTTCGACCAAACTTTGCATTGCCTGATATTGCATCATCGCTTTTTTATCGCCCATTTGATCAAAATAACTGTCATAGAGCCCCTTTTCATAAGCTTTAATGGTAGCAACCGTCGCCCGAGAAATATTAGAAACGCGAAAAGCCTTTATTGTTTTGTCACAGGTATACGCCCAACTCTTTACATCAAACCCCTGCTCGGCAATATTCATCCGAAATTCTCTTTCCAATCCCGCAATCCGAATTTTTTGAACCAGACGCTGACACGGGTTAACCACATCCTTGAGCATATTGAAAGACAACTTACTGCCATGCTCCTGCTCCCACACATCCAACAAAAAACCGGCATCATAAATTTTGGAAATATTATAATCATGTTTTCCGAAAGCATAAACCTTGTCCAATGTTGCCATAAACGCTTTAACATCAGCAGATGTCAGAGGGCTTTCTTTTGTCGGTTCAATCGTCCGTAAATCACTCATTCCCGACTTCGGCTTCCGAGCATTAGGCAAAAACTCCTCTACAGGAACCAGTTCTTTAATCCGAGAATAAAATTTCTCATCATGTTCCACTTTCGGCTTTTTCTTAATCGGAACGGCCGGACGCTCCGTCGCTTCATGATATTCGGGCCACGCTTCAGGCATCAACACAAAATACAAATATGGCGACAAAAATTCCAAATCTTCAATATCCGCCAACTGAGGAGCGATTCGCTTCGGAAACTGATTTTTTGTCTCTTTAATCCCCGGCATATTCAAAACTTTCTCCGAAATATTCGGAACCGTATGCAAATAAGGACCGATATATTGATAATATTCGGGAGGAATACCGCTCAGCATTTCAATTAAAGCTTCTTCATTTTTATTTTTTAAGCGTTTTTCGTTCATTCCGTAAAAACTTATCGTTGCCCGGAACACATTGTCAAAAACATTGCCGATATTCCAATAAAATTCATATTTCCGATCATAATTTTGATTAATGACATATTTTTTCTGTAACTCAGCCAAGGTCGGCAACTCCTTGTCCAAATCAATCTCAAAATCATTGGAATAATCTTTGGGAGCCGCATTCAGCCGTACAACGGCAAAACAGCAGCATAAAAGCACAAACAATATCTTGAAGAAAGTCCGGTTCATCTATTTTTTCATCAATCTGACTTTATACGTTAACACGGTTTTGCCTTTGGCAGGAACTTCAACTTTCCACTCCATGGCATGGGCTGATTTCTTAACACCTTTAACACTTTCGGAAACAATCTCCCAACCGCTGCCGAAATTTTGTTCAAACACAACCGTTACAGCCTCGTTTTTTGCGTTATTAAAAGTAACCTCGACTGTTGCCTCAGCCAAATCCTTGGCAATAGACTTTACATTAGCCACTTTTCCTTTGGCAAAAATATCAAAAGACTTTCCTGTCGTCAATTTCATTTGCTCTCCGACTGCCGTCTGTTGAATATTGCTTTCTCCGGCAAACAACAGGCTTCCCTTATTATCGGTTTCATAAAATCTCATAATTCCCTGAGGCATCGGAATACCCAAATTGGAAGCCGCTTTGTTTTCAATTTTGAAAACCACATCCGGATTTTGCTTTTCAAAATCACTTTCTCCTAAGCCCAATCCCAAATACAATGGAGACCTCAGTTTATATTCCCGTTCAAATTTAACATTTTCTTTAGTAATCAAACTCACTTGCTTAGACTGATTATTGTTAATTGATGTCCTTATCGGCAGATTATAAAGATAATAATCTGCAAAACTTTCTTGAGAAACAGCCGCCGTTTCCACAGCATCATAATTTGCATTCATTACCGCACGCCCCATGCTCTTCATCATTCGAGGCATAACGGAAATCGTACTAACCTGATTGATATTGCCGGCAATAACCTGCACTCTGGCATTTTTATAATCCACACCTGACTCGTTTTTCAACGTAATCCAACCGTTAATATTTAACCTGTCATCAGCCGTAATGTCAGCAATATAATCAGCTTTCCAACTCACTCCGTTAGTCAGATATGCCAATTCCAGTTTTTTTGAAGCTTGCTTGTCATTTTCCAAATCAACAACAAGGGTTGGTTTAGCTCTTAAATTTTTCGGCAGACTTTCATAAATAATTCTTCCCGGAAAGTTAGTCTCAATACCGTAACTAAACTGCAAAATCGGAACTCCGTAACTGCTCTCAACAATTTTTGCCGTATCAAATACGGTTTCTCCGGTCCTTTCATTATACAAAGCAGTCTTAACCGTCTTACCGACAGATTCCGTTAAAATATTTTGCGGAGTCAACAAATTATAATCATAATTCTGTTCAATAACCTTAATTCCGCTACCAAACAACATTGCCGTCTCCGGCCTTATTTGGCTGGCAACACCGACAAATGCCGTTTGGTTATAACCTTTCACTAGCTTGACTTCTCTCGTATCCTTCACAAAAGCAAGATTATTGTTGTAAATACTAATTGCCATATCCACTGTTTTATCATTATCGACTACAATGCTGTTATCGGCAGCTCGAAGCGGAAAAGACAAAAACACGGCACTCAACATTGTTAAAGTTTTTAAATGGATATGACACATGATAACCTCCGGAAATTCAAATTAACAACAATATAGTATATAAAAAAATAAAAAAAAAGTGATAAAATGCTAATAAAACTAGACTCGGAAAAAATATTACCATAATATCAAGTTAAGTTTTTTTAATATTCTAGCGAGGGAGATATAAATATGGCTTGGACGGATGAAATGGTCGAAGACCTCAGAAAAATGTGGCACGAAGGCTTAACCACAGGTGAAATCGGAAAACGGCTCGGCGTATCAAAAAACTCAATCGTCGGAAAAGTACATCGTTTAGGTTTGTCCGGACGCCCATCCCCTATTAAAAAGAAAGACGAGCCGACTAAAGAAAAAAACGAACCTCTGAAAGAGACTGTAAAGAAAGAAGAAAAAAACGTAAAAAAAGCCAAACCGGAAAAAAACATTAAAGAAGACACCGTCTCAAAAGCGGAAATTGAAACAACAGTTTCAGAAATAAAAGAAGAAAGAATTGAAATCATCCGCAACAGTTCCAAGGTAGAGCATCCCAAACAGCACGGTAAAGTTACATTAACGGACTTGGATAACCATACCTGCCGTTGGCCGATAGGTGATCCGAAAGATGAAAATTTTCACTTCTGCGGAAAAAAAATAAAAATCGGGCAAACCTACTGTGAAGAACACGCAAATATTGCTTATGTCAAAGCCGGTAAAAAATAAACATTTGCAAATTATTAACTTCTCTGTAATAGAGATATGTCATCGGATTATTAACAAACAAAAGGACTGTTAAAAAATGTCAATGGGCAGCATAATAGCTTTTATCGCAGGATTTTGCGTGGTAATCGGTTCTATCGTCAGTGCAACAGATAAACCTTTAGCCTTCTATGATATTCCAAGTATGTTGGTTGTCTGCGGAGGAACATTCATTACTCTGTTCATTTCCTACGAAGCAAAAGTAGCTGTTAAAGCGTTGAAGCTTCTCGGTGCCACATTCAAACGCCACAAAGACTCTGAATCATCTTTAAAAGATGAAGTCGGTCGCATTGTCCGTTGGGCTTATATTATTCAGAAAAACGGTCTTCAAGGTCTTGAAAATGAAATTACCGATGACGTAAGAAATGAAAACCCGTTCTTGGCTTACGGAGCAGATTTGGTTGTTACCGGTTATACCGGAGCTGAAATCAAGCAAATTTTGGAACACATGCTTGAATCTCAAGCTGAACGCAATAAAAAATACATTGATGCCCTGAAAAAAATGGGTGGTGATGCCCCTGCTTTCGGTATGATGGGAACCTTGATTGGTTTGGTTATCATGCTGAGCAACATGGGTGGAGATCCATCAGCCATTGGTCCGAGTATGGCCGTTGCTTTGATCACAACTTTCTATGGTATTATTCTCGCTCGTTTAATCCTTATCCCGCTTGCAACAAAAATGGCTGCTCGCTATGACACGACAACCTTCAAAAACACTTTACAAATGGAAGGATTGGTATTATTGGCTGAACGCAAAAGCCCTCGCTATATTCAAGATAAAATCAACTCCTTTGTTGATGTCAGCGAACAATTCCTGATAGACCGGGATATGACTTCTTCAAGTGGCGAAAACTAGGAGAATGGCTGATGAAAAAAAAGCCGGAAGAGAAAATTGACGAAGACTGGATGTCTACTTACGGAGATATGGTAACCCTACTTCTGTGCTTTTTCGTCATGATGCTCTCTGTTTCCAAAACCGACGTTGCGAAATTCGAACAAATTCAAGCCGGACTGAATGAAGGTATCGGAAAAACAACGGCTCAGGGTCCGATTGAAATGATGATGGTGGAACTTACCGATGATATCCAATCCATGGATGTTTCGGATAAAGTATCCTTAGGTTCCGATACTCAGGGTATTGTACTGGAATTTGATGGAGATACATTTTTTGAATACGGTTCTGCGGCCATCCGTTCGAAAGCCATTCCGGCGTTAAAACGTCTTGCGGCAACCCTAATGTCCGACCGTTATAAAACATTCAATTTTAGTGTAGAAGGTCATACCAGCGACGAAAAATTCTCCAGTGAACAATATCCGTCCAACTGGGAACTTTCTTCCGCCCGAGCTGCAGCTGTTGCCAGATTTTTGGAGGAAAGAGGTATTCCCCGCGTAAGATTAAGAGTTGCCGGTTTTTACGACGTTACACCTAAATATCCGAACAGAGACCCTTACGGAGAACCAATCCCTCAAAACAGAGCGAAGAACCGACGTGTTGTCATTCACATCGAACCAACATTTAAATAAAAAAATATTGATAAAAAAAACAATATATTTATATTAAGAAACATTGCGGGTATAACTCAGTGGTAGAGTGCGACCTTCCCAAGGTTGAAGTCGTGGGTTCGAATCCC
>CAZFRT010000007.1:0-23475 GCA_964521455.1 uncultured Azospirillum sp. | reverse complement strand
GAAGATTTTGACTATCGCGGTTTTGAGTGGATAGAACATTCCAATGCAGATGACAGCGTTATCTCTTATATGAGAAAAGGTCATAATCCGGGGGATTATCTGATTGTGATTTCCAACTTTACTCCGGTTGTCAGAAAAGATTTCCGTATCGGTGTGAATGAACTTTGCGGTTATCAAGAAATTTTTAACAGTGATGATGTAAACTACTGGGGAAGCGGTGTTAAAAATGAGGGAATAATGTATTCCGAAGCTCAGGAATGGAATATGAAACCTCGTTCTGTTAAAGTCACACTTCCGGCTTTGTCAACAATTGTTTTGAAGCCGATAAGATAAATTTGATTTTATAATTTGGGAGTAAACAATGGCAGAATTCAAACCTCAGACGGGAAAGCCTTATCCTTTGGGAGCGACTTATGACGGTAGAGGTGTGAATTTTGCATTGTTTTCCGCTCATGCCGAAAAGGTGGAGCTTTGCCTTTTTGATGAGAGCGGTTCTCAGGAAAAAGAACGCTATACCATAGCGGAAAATGATAATAATATCTGGCATTTATATCTTCCCGGAGTTAAACCCGGACAGGTCTACGGTTATCGTGTCTACGGGCCTTATAAACCGGAACAAGGCTACCGTTTTAATCCAAACAAACTGCTGATAGACCCGTATGGGCGTAAATTGGTCGGAAAACTGATTTGGCATAAAGCCATTTTCGGATATGATTGGGACAGCCCGGAGAAGGATTTGTCTTTTTCGACATTGGACAGTGCTCCTTATGTGCCGAAGTCTGTTGTTACGGAAAATAATTTTGACTGGGAAGGCGACAAAGCTCCGCATTATTCGTATGAGGAAAGTGTCATTTATGAAACTCACCTTCGCGGATATACTAAACTTCATCCGCAAATACCCGATTCTAAACGCGGAACATTCGCCGGCTTTGGCAGTAAATGTGTAACCAGCTATCTGAAATGGTTGGGGGTAACCGCCGTAGAATTTCTGCCGATACACACATTTTTCGGCAATCGTCATAAAAAAGGATATGTGATTGACAACTACTGGGGCTATGAGAGTTTTACCTTTTTTGCACCGGAACAATCTTATCTGGAAACAGATGATATTAATGAATTTAAGCAGATGGTTAAAACCCTGCATAAAAACGGTTTGGAAGTGATTCTTGACGTGGTTTACAACCATACCGGAGAAGGCAACCAGATGGGACCGACACTGTGTTATCGCGGTATCGACAACCTCTCATACTATACCTTAAATCCCGATAACAAACGTTATTATTACGACAGCACCGGTTGCGGAGCGTCTTTTAATGTTCAAAATCCTTATGTGTTGCGTCTGGTTATGGATTCTCTGCGTTATTGGGTGGAGGAGATGCATGTCGACGGTTTCCGTTTTGACTTGGCTCCGACGCTTTGTCGTCAAAATACGGTTTTCTCTCAACATTGTGGCTTTTTGTATGCCGCGGGGCAGGATCCTGTTTTGCAGCAGGTTAAACTGATAGCCGAACCGTGGGACATCGGCATGGGAGGATATCAGGTAGGAGCTTTTCCTCCGGGTTGGGCGGAATGGAATGACAAGTATCGCGATGTGGTCAGGCGTTTTTGGAAAGGAGATTTGTTTCAAACTCCGGAACTGGCCAGCCGAATAGCCGGATCAAGTGATGTGTTTGATTACAATAATCGGAATATCTGGAGCAGCATTAATTTTGTAACCGCTCATGACGGTTTTTGTTTAAGGGATTTGGTTAGCTATAACCATAAACATAATGTTGCTAACGGAGAGGAAAACAGAGATGGAACGGATAGCAATTGGAGTTGGAATTCGGGAGCCGAAGGCGAAACGGAAAATGCCGTTATAACCGAAAACCGTACAGCTCGGGCCAGAGCCATGATGGCAACGCTGTTCTTTTCATTCGGAACGCCGATGATGGTGGCCGGTGATGAATTTGCTCATACCCAGTTCGGCAACAATAATCCGTATTGTCAAGATAACGTGCTGACATGGATTGCATGGGAAGCTATTCGGGAACAGGATAAATCTTTTGTTCGGTATGTGAAAAAAGTAATCAACCTTCGTAAGAAGCTGAAGATATTTGAACGACACCACTTCTTTACCGGAAAAATACTGAAAAGCGGCATAAAAGACATTACGTGGTATACAGAAAAAGGGACGGAGTTTGCTCAAGCCGACTGGCACGACGGAAACCGCAAAAGTTTGTGTTACAGCGTGTTTACCGGATCTAAATATATCATGTGTATTCTTAATGCGAATTTTAACGAACAGGCATGGAAACTTCCGGAGCTTAACGAACATTGGGGATGGCATCTTTTGTTGGACAGTTCATCTAAATTTAAGGATGAAAAACTGTTGGCTTCCGGAAAAACAATTCGGGTGCCGGGGTGGAGCGTATTGCTGTTTGAAATTAAAAAATAGACTTTGACGGGGGTATTTTTATGGAAGAAAATTTACGGAAACTGGCTGATAAAGTTGGTGTTGTAACACATTTTTCGGATGCGGGAATTTGTCGAAAAGACTATGAGGCTGACGAAAACACGGTTCGTTTTCTGATTGAAAAATTGGGATTTAAAGCCGGTAATGACGCCGAGATTGATAAATCGCTTGAAGATTTTGATAAAAAACGCTGGCAGAAAACTTTAAACAGCATTTATGTCGTTCCGCAAAACGATGTGGCATTTGACGCAATTGTTTCCGAAGCCAATGAAGGTGTTGATTTTGCTCTTGCCCTTCAAAATCGTGATACCAAAGTCAAAGAAGATGTTTCTTTTGAAGTCATCACAACGGAAGAAAACAATGTTATCGGCAAAACCAAATATGTAAAATTGCTGATTAAAATAACTTCGGCTTTAGATATCGGTTACTATGATTTGGTATTCAAAGTAGGTACCAAAAATTACAAAACCGTTTTGGCGGTGGCTCCTGAGAAATGTTATGAAAATCCGGCTTTGTCCGACGGGCGAATTTGGGGATATGCTTTGCAGCTGTATTCCGTCCGCAGTGAAAGAAACTGGGGTGTCGGCGACTTTACGGATCTGAAAAACTTTGTGCGTATTTGCTCTTCTTGCGGAGCTGATGTTATCGGGTTGAATCCGTTGAATGTTTTACCGCATTATTTCCCTGAAGATGCCAGTCCGTACGCTTCAATCAGTCGTTTATTCCTAAACCCGATTTATATTGATGTGGAAAGTGTTCCCGAGTTTAAGCCGAAAGACAAATCGGGATTGGAAGAAGAACTGGAAAGTTTACGCAATAGTGAATTAATCAGATATACAGAAGTTTCTAATCTGAAAATTAAGACAATGGAAAAACTTTTCAAAAGATTTAAATCTGAAAAAAATAAAGAAAGAACTGTTGCATTTGAGAAATTCTGCAAAGAACAGGGAGATGAACTGTTTAAATTAGCCATGTTTGAAAGTTTGTATGAAGATAAAAAAGACTATTCTTTCGGTGGTTGGCAAACTTGGGAAGAAGAATATAAAAATTCCAATTCTCTGGCAATCAGACAATATGCCAAAGAACATTCAGACAGAATAGAATTTCTGATGTTTTTGCAGTTTGAAGCAGCTCGTCAATTGGCCGAAGCTTCGCAGATGGTTGCGGATTGCAATTTAAAAATGGGTTTTTATAACGACTTGGCTGTTGGTGTCAGCAAAGACAGCTCCGAGTATTGGACGGATCCGGATGTCTTCATTCACGGAGCCGGAGCGGGAGCTCCGCCGGATGCTTTTTTCCCTTGTGGTCAAAAGTGGGGCTTGGGAGCTTTTAATCCTTATGCTTTAAAGGAAAGAGGCTATGAACCGTTTATCCGGATTTTAAGAGCCAATATGAAAAATGCCGGAGCTTTGCGTATTGATCACGTGATGGGGTTAATGCGTCTCTATGTTATTCCTGACAGCAGCAAACTCGGAACTTATGTGATGTATAATTTTGAGGATATGCTCAATATTGTGGCGATAGAAAGCCACTTGAACAAATGTAGCGTTGTCGGAGAAAGTATTGGCAATGTTCCGGATGGTTTTATGGATAAGTTGAAAGAGAAGAACATCTATTCTTTAAGTGTTTTGTGGGCAGAAAGAAAAGATGCCGGTTGGGGTGATTTTAATTCTCCGTCCGAGTATCCGGTCAAGTCTTTTACCTCGGTGGGAACTCACGATATGACTCCGCTGAGAATGTGGTGGTTCGGCTATGATATTGAACAGCAACGTCGTTTGGGAATGATTGAAAGTGATGAAGAAAAGCAGCAAGCTTACCATAAACGAGAAGTGGATCGTTGGAAGCTTTTGTTCGCTCTTGACAGCAATGGTGTCTGGCCGGAAGACAACCAACGTGTAGACAATTATATTTACGGGCAGGGTTATCCGCAGGGAATAGAAGAAGCCGTACATCGTTTTGTTTCTCGTTCGGCCTCAAAAGTCTTTTTGGCTCAACCGGAAGATATTCTTCATGTCGAAAAACTGCAGAATCTTCCGGGAACGGATAGAGACAAACATCCGAACTGGCGTCGCAAACTTCCGGTTACTTTAGAAAAATTGGAAGGAGATATTGCCTATATTCGCAACATAAATGCAATAAAAAGAGAAAGATAAAAAAAATAAAAAAACCGGAATTCTTCCGTTTTTTTTTATACAATCCTTTCTGGATAAAAGCCTTCTGAAATTACTTGAGATAATTCAACAAAGACAAACTTGTTGCCTGTTGAAGAACGGAATAAGAAGCCGCCAAATTATTGTATGCCAAAAGAGCTTTGACGGAAGCTTCGGTCTGGTCGACATTTTTCAATGAATGGATGTTGTTTTCCAAGTTGTTTATTACCAATTTTTGGTTTTCGGAAACAGAATTCAATACAACGCTGTTGGAGTTAACCTTTGCCGTTACCGTATATAAATCGGCGTTCTTTACAAAAGAGTTTTCTCCTGAGTTAAAAATGGCGGATTGAATCAAATCCAGAGATTCTGTAACTCGGTTAATAGTGTCATTAATATCAATGAGCGTATCCATTCCCTCAGCCGGATTTCTTGTATCCACCAGATTACCCTGAGCAATTTGTCCGAGAGCTCGGAACAAACGTTCAAAAGCCGGATCTTTGGCATTAATATCGAGAGTGATTGACTGATTTTCCGAAATACGTTTTTCGGAAGATAAATCACCGCCTTTATAATAAGATTCTCCTTGCATACTCCATTTACTTGATGCCGGAATTGTTACATCAGGAAAACGATCCGGATCAGCGGTAACATACAAAGTTGTTCCATCATCACTGATACCGGTTACCTGAACATGAGAAGCAATATTTCGATTATTAAAACCATCCATATTGATGACGGTTCCTTTCGGGAAAGAGGAACTGAAAGTAACTTTGTTGGCATCAGTATTATCCGGAGCAACAACCAAATCTTCGACAATCGGGGTGTCTTCGCTGAGAGTAATGGTTTTTCCGTCAGTAGAAATTGATTTAATTACATAAGCCTTGGCGTTGTTTCCGGCACCGTCTCCGCCGATAACAATCGTGTCGCCTTCGCTCAGTGTGTTAAAAGCCCCGTATTCTGTTGCATTGATGGTGTTCTTGTCAGCATTGAAAGTCAGTGTTCCGGTTGTTTTGTCATTGGCACTGATACTCTCTTTCAGGAAACCGCCGACATTTTCTGCCGTAATCGTACCGGTATTTGTTCCCGGATTTTGATGCAGGGTAATTGCTCCCGTATCTTCGGCGTTAACACTGTAATTAGACAGATTAGCACTGGAGTTGGTCGGATAAGTGATATTGATACCATCATAATAAGACTGAAATTCTTCCAATGTTGTGAACGGAAAATTAACAGGAGATTCTTTGGAAACACCGCCGCCAAACAAATATTTTCCGTTGGCAAACGTGTTTAAGCTGTCCACCAACATTTTCAGAGAGGCAAAAGCCTGATTTTGCAACTGTTGCATATTCAGATATTGATCCTGATTCATTGTGTGAGGTGTTCCGGTTTCCACCACATTGGTATCGGCAAGAATGGTGGATGTTCCGTTAACAGTATAAAGAGGGAACGTCATCTTGTTCCCGTCAATCGTAATATCAGGATTATCAGGTTGTACTTTAGTGTATAATGCATTCATAATCTCATCGGCGGAAGTTAATCCGTTAATGTTGATTATTTCGGAACCTGTTATCGGTGTATCGTTATCGGTAAAGGTATACATAACGCCATCAATAGTAATGTTTTTGTTCAGATAATCAGCAACGGAATTGCTTTTGAATGTGATTTCTCCGCCCGTATAATCAGGTGTGATGTCTTCCAAATCCATGCCGCTGAAACTGGTCAACATGCTTTTGAATTCATTAATACTTTTGGAAACGGCATCCAGAGAAGTGGACATGGTTTTCAACTCTGTTTCCAAAATTTTGTTATTTTCCATAAAGGTGTTGGTAACCGTCAGCGAAGCTTCCAAGGAGACGATACTGTAAGCACTCATTCCGTATCCGGAATAAGATTGGGACTTCAGACCGGTAATGGATTGGAAATTGTATAAGTCAAAAGTTTCCTTGTTTCTGATGGTCTGGTTCATCATATTGATGTATGTTGCATAAGTAGGAATTCTTGTCATCATAAATCTCCTAAAGTATATTCAGCAGCATATCCAGCATTTCTTTGTTTGCAGTAAATGTTTGGGCACACGCCGCATAACTTTGCTGGAAGATAATAAGTTGTGCCAGTTCTTCATCCATATCAACCCCGCTAAGCTTAGCTTCTTTCAGTGAAATGGAATTGGTAAGCTCAGATTGGTATTTGAAAGCGGCTTCTGCTTCGTTGCACTGAGAAGCCAGATTGCCGACAAAGGTAGAAGCATAGTTTGATAATGTTGTGGCCGTGGAAGACAATGTTCCTGCCTGAGAAAAAGCTTGAGATGTCACAAAAGCTTTTGCCAAAGCATTGGCTATATTGTTTGCGGCCGGGTTAAGCTGATATTCTCCGGAGTTAGGGTTAAATTCAGGAGAACCGGAGGAAATCAGGCTCGGAGAAGTCAATAAATCATTACGGACACGGAGGGAACCTGCAGTATCGGCATTAGACGGATGCATGCCGATTCTCTCCAGAAAACCGGTAGTCTGTGTTGCTCCGATATTAAGGGCTTCATTAATTTCCATTTGCTCTCCGGAAGTATTGTTGATTTGCAAAACATAACCGTTTCCGTTCGGAACCAGAGAGGCCTTCAATTGTCCGTTCAAATCATTATTGTTGTTGATTTTGTTGACAATATCTTGAAGACTGTCATTGGGATAAACGTTAATGGAACCCAAATTCGGATTATTGGCAGTACCGAATTCAAGCGTTATTCTTTCCCTCACACCGAGGTTGGCGTTTTTGCTCAGAACTTTTGAATCATAAACAGCCTCGTTTGCTGTGGAGATAAAAAAGTCGTTTAAGCCGAAAAAGTTGGAGAAACCTTCCATTGTTCGATCAAAAGCTCCGTCTCCGTTAACGTCAAAACGAACGGTAACATCTTTCTGTTCGCTTCCCGGAGTTGAATAAGCCTCATCCATAACCGAGAAGGAATAATTGCTGTCTTCGGTCTCGATAACCAGATTGCCGTCAGCGTTGATTTGAGCATAAGCCTGCGGAAGGTTGGCACCATCCGGAGATTGCAGCCAGTCATTGATTCTGGAAATAGTGTCCGTAACACTTTCGCCTTCGGAAGGCATGCCCAAATTACCGAGCAGGGTAGTCGTGGCGACTTGTTTTCCTTCCAAATCAAAAATAGTAAAACGAACATCTCCGCCTTCAATCTGAATTTTTTGAACATCCGGATTAATAAAGTCACGAGTTCCGGTCAAAATAGAAGGAGTGTTCGGATAAGAAGTTCCTTGGTTGTGAATCTGATTTATTGAATCTTTCAAAACAGAAGCTAATTCATTCAACTGAGATTGCAAAGCAGTTAGCGAGGTATCGCGAACATCAATTAATCCTTTGATTTCTCCGTTTTTAATACGAGTAGTAATATCTTCACCGTCAACATAAATTCCGCCGATTCCGCCTCCCGCATAAGAAGTTGTCGGACTGGCCTGAGCCACGGCACTGTGAGAAAGATAGTGCGGATAACGGTCAAGCAATGTTACACCGTTAGTCGTTTGAATGACGATTTCTCCGTTTTCTCGGGTAAAATAAGAAATGTCAATTAATCCGCTCAAGTTTCTTAATGTTTCGTCTCTTTGGTCCTCCAAATCGGCAACACCTTCATAATTGAGTACTTTATATTTTACAATTTGGTCATTTAACCTCTGAATGTCATCGAGATAACCGTTTACTTGATCACAAGCTTCCGAAATATTCAAATCGGCATCACCGCGGAGTTTTTGAATTTCTTGCGTTAAAGAGTTCAAACGATTGGCAACGGTATCAGCGTTGTTTAACAAAGAGTATCTGGCTGCAGAAGAAGTAACGTCAGAAGCAAAAGTTTCGAAAGCTGCTTGTAAATCGGCAACGTTGGCAGACAGGGAGTTGTTTCCCTGCGGAGTACCGAGCAGAATTTCTGCCTTGCCCAAATATTGACTTTGAGCGTTCAGACTTCCGGTTGTGCAGTTGGAAGCCAGAAAACTCTTGAGCAGACCTTCGTTAACGTTACGGGTAATGTCGCCAAGAGTAACACCGGCATTTTGTCCAGCAAGAACAACGTTTTTCTGTTGTGCGATTTTACGGGTGTAGCCGACGGTGTCCACATTAGCGATATTGCGTCCCACAATATCCATCTGAGATTGTGAAACCTTCATTCCTGTAAGGGCTGTTTGAATTCCTGATAACATTGCCATTGTAAAAACTCCTATAAAGTTCTGTTTATTGCGATTGCGTTTTTACTGTTATCCAAAGGCGAATACTTGCCTTGGGAACCATAAGATGTCGAATTGGCATTATTGGTAATCTTTGCAATTCGGACGATTGAATCCATGACGGACTTACTGGTTTCCATACGGGTTTTCAGTAAGGTGTCATTTTCCTTAAGCAGGTTGTCAAGCTTGAGGGAAAGCTCTTTGACATCATTTCTTTCTGTCTCTTCCAGAGCTTTCAGAACCTCCTGGTTCTTGATAAAATATGCGACCAGATTACGGTATGCCGTAACGATTTTGGCTTTCTGTTCATAAAGGGCTGTAACCGCATCCGTGTCATAGTTTCTGAGAGCTTCGTTTTCAATGTTCAAAAGCTCGGAGAAACTGTTAATAATCTCTTTATAATCAGCAATTTTTCTGCTGAAATCTTCATTTTGAATTTGAGCTGTGTTTTCCATATTACACCTCTTTTTCAACTGTTTGGATACTGCCTTGGGAAAAAGCTTCCTGCATTTCCAAAATTGATTTCATGACATAATCGGCAACTCCGACGGTTCCGGTTTTAGCCATTGCTTTACCATATTCGTTAATCAACATGGATCGGTAAATCTTTTCGGCATGGCCGCCGCCAAACATTCCGTCAGTAGAAATTCCCTCAAACATGCTCTCCATCATTCTGGAAAGGAAGAACGCTTCAAAATCCTGAGCGGCATCTTCGGCTTTTCCTGATTTCTGAGAATTTTTTAACATTCCCAACATCGCCTTTTGTTTTTCAAAAACGGCGGTGGTTTGGTCGAAGAATATGTTTGTTCCGGCTAAAGTCATGTTAAATTACCTCAATATCTGCCTGTAATGCTCCACTGGCTTTAATAGCCTGAAGAATGCTGATTAAATCCCTCGGTGTAACACCCAAAGCGTTCAATCCGTCGACCAACTCTTGAAGGTTGACACCGGTTTCCAGTACGGCCAGACGGCTTTGAATATCTTCATTAATGTCAATAGCGGTGGTGGTTTCGACAACAGTTTCTCCGTTTGAGAACGGCAACGGTTGGGAAACAAACGGAACTTCCGAAATTTTAATGGTCAGATTACCTTGGGCAATGGCCAGCTTGTTAATTTTGACATCTTTACCGATGACGATGATTCCGGAACTCTCATCTATGACAACTTTTGCCAGCTGATCCGGTTGAACGCGGAGCTGTTCGATTTTTGTCATCAAATCGACAATTTTACCGTCATAGCTGCTCGGAATGTCAACGGAAATGGTGGTCGGATCAAGAGCCTGAGCCGTATCAATACCGAGTAAGGCATTAATGGCGTCAGAAACTCTGCGAGCGGTTGTGAAATCCGGATTGCGTAATGCCAAACGGATTGTCTTCATACTTTCCAAAGAAAAGTCAACCTCGTTTTCGATAATAGCCCCGTTCGGAATACGTCCGGAAGTCGGCACACCTTTAGTAACGGATTGTGTTGCTCCACGTGCAGAAACCGCACCGGAGGCAACTTGTCCCTGAGCCACGGCATAAACTTCCCCGTTGGCGGCGACCAACGGTGTGGCGATTAAAGTTCCACCCTGAAGGTTTTTTGCATCGCCGAGAGCACTGACCATCACATCAATTCGGCTTCCTTGTCTTCCGAAAGGAGGCAGACTGGCGGTAACCATAACCGCGGCAACGTTTTTAGACTTAAGCTGTCCGTCCCGAGAGTTAATACCGACCTGATCCAAAAGGGATATAAGACTTTCTTTGGCAAAGTTAATGGATTTGATATTATCTCCGGTGCCGTTAAGACCTACGACCAAACCATAACCGACCAGTTGGTTCTCTCTGATACCTTCAAAGTCGGCAATATCTTTTATTCTTGAGCTGGAGACAGCTTCCGTAGAATAAAAAGACATTAACAGTGTAATCACTGTAAAAATGGCGGTTTTCTTAAGGTTTGACACTTTCATAACAACATAATCCCATAAATTTGGCAATTAAACTTATGGAATTATATGCAAACAGCGTGCCAAAAATGATTAAAGACGCTCCATAACTTGCTGAATATGGTTTAACAAAATTTGGATTTTTTCGGTTTTCTGAGCATCATAATGTGAAACGAGCCAACAACGATGTTCCAAATTCAGACCGATGTTAATCGGAATAAGGTCTTTTTCAATCTTGCCGTAATTGACAGGGTGAATACCGATACCTAAACCTTCTTTATTAAACTGTATCAGCAGGTCGGAAGAGTTAATCATTGCAGTAACATGTTCGGAATGATCAATAATCTCTTTCCATTCCGGCCAGATGGTCGTGTATTCTGCTCTGTCGCAAATATAGTGATTCTTTTTTAAGTCATCCAAATTTTTAGGAATACCGTAGCGGGCAATATATTCCGGAGAAGCAAAAAGTCCGAATTTTATCATAAATTCATTGAAAACAACCGGTTCGGAAGGTTTAGGTTTGTTGTAAACAATGGCAATATCAGCTTCTCTGTTGCTGAAGTTCGGCATTTCATTGGAACAGGTAACATCCAAATTAACGTCAGGATACTGATGATGAAAGTCAATCAAATGTTGAGTTAAACAAATGCCGATACCATCAGTTGTCCATAATTTAATTTTACCGGAGATACTGTGTGCTTTTGTCGAATAATTTTGAACGTCATATAGCAAAGCAAGAAGTCGTTGAGCGTATTCATCAATAACAAGCCCTTCTTCGGTCGGCACAACACCATGAGAAGTATTGGAAAACAGCTTCATTCCGATATCTTTTTCCAATTTGTGAATCGAGACCGAAACATTAGATTGTTTTGTAAATGTCTTTTCGGCAGTTTTGGTATAACTTCCCGTTTTGATTGCGGTATGTAAATATAATAAACCTCTAAGGGTTGAAATATGTTTATTTATGTCCATATATATACCAGCTATATAAAATTAGCTCCTTCTAATATTAAAATTTAAAAGAGATACTAAAAATAATATTACACGTAAAGGTTACTATTACCTTAAAAGGTTTCGGATGATGGAAAATACGATAAACATAGCTGTAGCCCAGACCTTGGATGACCTGATGAAAGTGATGGTTATTCGCGGAGCCGTGTTTATGGGGGAACAGCATCATCGTTATAATCTGGAATTTGACGAAGGAGAATTGACCAGAACGCATTTATTGGCACAGGATGGAAACGAGCCTGTGGGCACAATGCGTATTTTGAAAGAAAATAAAAACGCTAAGTTCGAACGTTTAGCGATTTTGGCTTCTCATCGGGGCAAAAACGTTTCGGAGAAGATAATCGAAAAAGGCTATGAAATATGCCGGGAAAGCGGAATTGAACAAGTTTGTCTGTTTTGTAAACCGCATTTACTCGGATTTTGGGAAAAACAGGGATATAAGAAAGTTGGCGGAAATAAGGCTTTGAAGGTTGAAAACATGCTCCTTCTGCCGATTGTTTTGAATCTGCGGCCTGATTTGGGAGAACATGATGCAGAGTATTACGATAAGATTCCTGATATTCTGCTGAAGGAAAAAGGGGAATGGGTGGAATATCATCCGGATACCTTAGCTATCATTCTGAATAAGAAAAAAGAATATTTGGCGGGGAAATAACCGGAAGAAAGCATTATGCTATCTTTTTACTTGAAATGGGGAGAAAAAATGACAGCCGATATCAGGAAAGAAAATGAATATTTTTTCAAAGAAGAATACCTTCAAGCTATAAAGAACACAAATGATTTGTTTGAGCAATTGTCTCATGAGCTCAAACAAAGAGGATACAAAGATACACACTATTTGTTGCAGGTTACTCACCAGTCTTTTTGTCAGGAGATATTTTCCGAAATAAAAAATAAATGAAGCAAAACTGTTGAAAATGTGGAACTTAAACTTTCTAAACAAAAGTAAATACGCTATATATTTCATATATAAGTGATATTTAATATTCTGGATAACGGAATGAAATTGAGAGTCGATCCCGTTACGGCAGCACAAAAGTTGGCACGGCTGAGAGCAGGGATCTTGTTTATGAAAGCAGAACCCGAAAAAATAATCTTTGCACTTGATTTGGTTAGATCTAAACAAAGTGAGATAGATTTTATCGTCTGGATTGCTCCTGCCGCTTTTTTCGCACAGAAAACATATCTGGAAAACATCAGAAAAAACGCAGGACTGTTCAGTAATAAAATTTGCAGTTATTCCGTTGAAAGTATCTCAATATCAGATAACAAATACTTGCAATTATATAATCTGGCGGATAAGTACCGCACTTTCTGCGTTATAGACGACAGCCTTACCATCAAAAACACCGAAGCAGGCAGAACCAAACGCCTTCTTGCCATCCGTCATAAATTTAAATATCGGCTGATTTTAAGTTCTCTGCCTTTGGTTCAGGGGCTGATAGATTTATACTCTCAGCTGGAGTTTTTGGATTCTCGCATACTGCACATGAACGAGAGTCAGTTTTCCAATATGTTTTTACCTTTTTACGAAGATTGTTATAAAACTTGGAGAAGGTGGTCTCGTCCGGAAGAGGAGAAACTTTTGGTTCGTATGATGAAGCCGTATGTTTTGGCTTGTAATATTATATCAAAGGACAAACGGTTGAAATACATCGACAATGATTTTGAACTGACGGAGGTAGAGCGTCGCAGTTATAAATACGAAAAAAATTTTTTCTTGAAGAATAAAACGCAGGTGGCATTTATGGAAATCGTGCAGAATTTTCAGAGAATGTATACTTTAAGTTACAACAAAATACAGGCCTTGCTTGTTTTGTTAAAAAATATTACCGAGAGAAAAGAAAAGGTTATTATTTATATCCGTTTTTTGGATGAAATCATTTTTTTTAAGGAGAGTGGTTTTCTTGCCGGATTTAAGTTTGTCGAATGTACGGGAAAATCAGATAAACGCCGAGCGATTTCCGCTTTTAAGAACGATATTGATATTATGTTCTGCACTTACGGGGTGGTTCAAAAGGGGCTGGATTTGTCTTTGTGTCAAAATATTGTTTTTTTCTCTCAGACTTTTGACTACAAGAGCAAGACACAAATATTGTGCGACTTTAGTTATGAAAATTTTAAGTTGGGTGTTAATATTTACAATTTCTGGGTCAAAACAGGTCTGGAAATGCTTATTCGCGACAATCTTTCCCGTAAGGAGAAAGTTCTGTCCCATATTTGTCATATTATTTCCCAAAGGGAGATAAACAAACTGTGAAAGAATATCTGGATATAAATGTTTACGATGCCTTGCAGAAACGTTTGAAATTTGTTTTTGAAAATTTTGAAAACATTTATGTTTCTTTTTCGGGTGGCAAGGACAGCGGACTGTTGCTTAATCTGGTTTTAGATTATAAACGCCGGCACGGGATAAAGCGGAAAATCGGTGTTTTTCATCAGGATTTTGAAGCTCAATATCAAACCACGACGGATTACGTTACCCGTATGTTTGAAAATAATCTTGATGATATTGAACCATATTGGGTCTGCTTACCGATGGGTTCCCGTTGTGCCGTCAGTAATTATCAGATGTATTGGTATCCGTGGGATAAAGCGGAAAAATCATCATGGGTTCGACCGATGCCCGATTTTCCATATATCATTAACGAGGAGAACAATCCGTTTGACTTTTATAAATATAAAATGGTTCAAGAGGATTTGTATGCCGAGTTTGGAAAATGGTATGCCCGTACACATCCGGGAAAAACAATTTGCCTGTTAGGAATTAGAGCGGATGAATCTCTGAACCGTTATCGGGCATATGCCAATGAACGAAAAAAAATGGTCAGAAATTCTAAATGGACGGCACAAAAAGGTGAAAATTTTTATAACGGCTATCCGCTTTATGATTGGACAACGAAGGATGTCTGGGTGGCAAACGGCAAATACGATTTTGATTACAATAAAATTTATGACTTGTTTTATAAAGCCGGATTGTCAATCAACCAAATGCGGGTTGCCAGCCCGTATCATGAAAGTGCCAAAGAGAGTCTGAACTTGTATCGGGTTTTGGAACCGGCGACTTGGATAAAGGTGGTCGGCAGGGTGCAGGGAGCAAACTTTGGTGCGATTTACGGGAATACAAAAGCCTTGGGAGCCAAAAAATTTACTTTGCCGGAAGGACACACTTGGCGGTCCTATGTAAAATTTCTTCTGGCAACTTTGCCGGATGATATGCGGAAGAATTACATCACTAAGTTCAAAACATCCATTCGTTTTTGGTGGAAAAAAGGCGGCGTTGTCAGCGAAGAGGCTATTAAGGAGTTGGAAAACTGTAATTATTCCATCTGCCGTAACGGTAAAAGTAATTACCACAGCAGCAAGGAACAAGTGCGTTTTCTGGGTACGCCGGATGACACCGATGATATTAAATCGACGATTGATATTCCGTCATGGAAAAGGATGGCGATTTGTATTCTGAAAAATGACCATCTCTGCAAATATATGGGGTTTAGTCAAACTCAGAAACAAAGCAACCGCCAAAAAGAATTAATTGAGAAATATAAAAAATTGTTATAAGGAAAATTGTAATGAGCAAGTTTGTCAGTCCGGTTTATAATGTGCGATCTATTCCTGTTGAGAAAATCAGGGCAAATAACTATAACCCGAACAAAGTCGCCCCACCGGAAATGAAACTTCTGGAAATTTCCATCTGGGAAGACGGCTATACTCAGCCGATAGTTTGTTATTATGACAAAGAGAAAGACGAGTATATTGTTGTCGACGGATTTCACCGCTATACGGTTATGCTGACCAGTGATAGGATTTATGCACGGGAGGAGGGCAAATTACCGGTAGTGGTAATTGATAAAGAATTAGGTGAACGTATGGCTTCCACCATCCGCCATAATCGAGCAAGAGGTAGTCATAGTGTTGATTTAATGAGCAATATCGTGTCCGAACTTCTGGAAATGGGAAAAAGCGATGCGTGGATTTGTCGTAATATCGGGATGTCTGCGGATGAACTGTTGCGGTTGAAACAATTGACCGGTTTGGCCTCTTTGTTTAAGGACGAGGAGTTTTCTCGCAGTTGGGAAGCCTGAAAGGACTATTCTTGAGAAATAAAGTACTGATATACTGTGATTATGGTTGTGCGGATATTACCAATCTTCGTAAAGAATTGGAACGCTGTTTTCACAATAAGGGAATAACGGTTTCTGACGTTGATGCAGCAGGGATTATTAAGGAAAATGCTTTAAACGAAGAGGTGCTGGCGTTTTTTATGCCGGGAGGAGCTTCGACACCATATCGACAGAAACTAAAAAAATATGGTGATGACAAGATTTCTGCGTATGTCCGAAATGGTGGTGTTTACTTCGGTATTTGTGCCGGAGCTTATTATGCTTGTGATGAAATAAAATTTGAAATGGATGTGCCGGAACTGCGTTTGGAAAGAAACGGAATGAACTTGATAAAGGCGGTGGCTGTTGGAACCCTGTATAAGGAACTGGGAATAGCCCCTTATTCTTTAAATGCCTCATCGGGAGCTGTTGTCGATATACGTTGTTTGGATGACGGAAAAGTTTATGCGGCTCACTATCACGGCGGTCCGTATTTTGATGTATCGGGAGACAAAGACTGTGAAGTTCTGGGAATTTATGAGAATGTGGAGAACCATCCTCCTGCAATTATCGCCAAAAAATATGGCAAGGGAATGGTCTTGGCTTCCGGAATTCATCTTGAGGATGATGCGAAAAGTTATCGGGCGGCAATTCATAATTTGCGGCTTGATTGTCAAAATGCCCTGAAGATTGCCGAAAAACTGGAGGAAAGAGAAGAAACCAGACAGGCTTTGTTCAATAAAATGATGAATCGTATTCGTTGAATTGATTTTTTCTTTGGGATGGTTATATCAATAACGGACGAAACTCAAAAAGGAGAAAGTAATGAACAAAGATATGGACGAAGTTGTCTGCCGTTGTTGGAATGTGACGGTAGGAGACATTAAAAAGGCGATAGATAACGGAGCAGAGAGCTATGAGGGTGTTCGCGATGTTACCCGAGCATCAACGGGATGCGGAGGTTGTGAAGATAAAGTTCGCAAGCTGGTAAAAGAGTTTCTGCATTCCAAATAAGACTAAAAATCCCCGAAAGAAAAAACGGGGATTTTTTTGTTGTTTTTCATAACAAAAAGAGATACTTTCTCTCCGAATTGTTTTGGGAGAAGAAAATGAAATTATCATCAATTTTGATGGCAATCTTTATTGTGGCTTGTTGGGGAATAAACGCCTCTATCGGAAAGATGGGGGTAATGGAAGTTCCTCCTCTGGCTTTTTTGACTATTCGTTTTGTGTTGGCAGGGTTACTGTTTTTACCTTTTGCAAAACTGGATAAATCCAAATTAAAAACACTTTTATTGATAGCTTTGTTGTTAAATGTCGGGCATATGGGATGTATTTTTGTCGCTCTGAAATTTCTGACGGCATCATCTTCTTCCGTTTTGCAACAATGTGAAGTCCCGATGGCTGCGGTTGTCGCTTGTATTTTTGCCGGAGAGAAAATGAATACGCAACAGATTGTGGGAATTATCATTGCTTTCCTGGGAATTTTATGTATTTTCGGTATTCCGGAAATTAATATGATAGGGCTGATTGCCGCATTGCTGTCAGGACTTTTCTGGGCATTTGCTCAATTGGTTTTCAAACAGGCAAAGACAATGGACCCTTACAGCTTTTTGGCTTATACCTCTTTGTTTTCCGTTCCGTTTTTAGGACTGGCATCTTATTTGTTGGAAGATAATCATTATGCGGCATTGCTGAAAGCTGCGGATTATAAATTTTATCTCTCAATGGCTTATCAGGTTTTGGTGCTGGGCGTGGTAATGATGCTGTGGCAACGTGTTGTTGCCGAAAACGGCATAAATAAAGCGATACCGTTTACACTTTTGCATATTGTCTTCGGAATTATGGGGGGAATGATATTCTTTGGAGATACATTGAATATTTATATTGTCAGCGGAGCTTTGTTGATTGTTGGCGGTGTGGCTTTGACGATTTTACCGAAGATTGAATTGCATATTTTCCCGAAGAATAAAATTCTGAAAAAAGAGAAAAAAGCGGTATGATAGATATTAACAACATAACGGTTAGAATTGGCTCGAAAGTTTTGCTTTCTGAGGCTTCTGCTCATATTTCCGATGGGCAGAAAGTCGGTCTGATAGGGGCGAACGGTTGTGGCAAATCCACCTTGTTTCGGGTCTTGCGGGGAGAGTTGGAAACAGAAAGCGGAAGTATTGTTTTCCCGAGCCGACACAAAGTTGTTTTTGTGGAACAGGAAATGAAAGATATTTCCGTTCCGATATTGGAATTTGTCTTAAGTAAGGATGAAGAAAGAACGTTGCTGTTGCACCGCTTGGAAAATGCTCCGGAAGAGGAATTGGCGGAAATACATGAACGATTGCGAATTATAGAAGCATCTTCCGCTGAGGCAAGAGCATCTGAAATTTTGGTCGGACTGGGGTTTAGTCAGGAAGATTTTTCTCGCCCGATAAAAGAGTTCTCCGGCGGATGGAGAATGCGTTTAAGCTTGGCTGCGGCTTTGTTCCAACATTCAGATGTTTTGCTTCTGGACGAGCCGACCAACCATTTGGACTTGGAATCCGGAATTTGGTTGGAAAACCATTTGCAGAAATATCGTGGAACATTGATTTTAATTAGCCACGACCGGAATATTTTGAATAGTCTGTGTAATTATATCATCCACTTTGATAATCAGACTTTGGTAACCTATTCGGGCAATTATGATAATTACGAAAGAACCCGAGCTTTACAAAAGGAAGTTTTGTCCCGTCAGGCTCAAAAGCAGGAAATGCACCGCAAGCACCTCCAGTCTTTTGTTGATCGTTTCCGTTATAAGGCAACCAAAGCAAAACAAGCACAAAGCCGTTTGAAAATGCTTGAGAAAATGGAAACGATTTCTCTGGCTAAAGACGATGTTGCGACGCATTTTGAGTTTCCGGAGCCGGAGAAACTTTCCCCACCGTTTATCAGCATTGAGGATGGAAGTGTTGGATATGAGGATAAAACAGTTTTAAAAAAACTCTCTTTCCGAATAGTAGATAACGACCGTATTGCTCTGCTCGGAGCCAACGGTAACGGTAAATCGACTTTGGCAAAACTTTTGTCCGGAAGATTGCCTTTGATGAGCGGAGAAATAAGAAAAACACCAAAGCTGAAAGTCGGATATTTTGCTCAATACCAAACGGAAGAACTTCCGGTGGAGCAAACAGCGGTGAACTATATGTCTTCCTTAATGCCGGAGGCGAATGAAACCAAAGTTCGTTCTCATTTAGCACGTTTCGGTCTGGGGCAGGAGAAGGCTTTAACCGTTATCGGGAACTTATCCGGAGGAGAAAAAGCCCGTCTTTTGTTTGCTGCAATGACAACGGAAGCACCGGCATTGCTGATTTTGGATGAACCGACCAACCACTTGGACATTGATGCCCGAGATGCATTGGTTGAGGCGATAAATGCCTATGGTGGCTCAGTTATTCTGATTACGCACGACATCCGCCTGATAGAGCTGATAGCCGATGATTTATGGTTGGTTAAAAACGGTTTGTGTCGTCCGTATGACGGAGATTTAGAAGATTATAAGAAAATGCTTTTGGAGGAGAAGAAACCGCAGGAGAAAACCAAAGAAGACAAACCGAAAGAACGGAAAGAAAATACATATAACCAGAAAAAGCAATTGGGATCGCAAGTTCGTAAACTTGAAACCGAAATAGATAAACTTCAAGAACGTAAAAATACTTTGGAACAGCTTTTTTCAGGACAAATTTCAGCGGAAGAAATTATCAAAACCAATAAAGAATTAAAACAGGTTATAGAAGTTCTCGAACAAAAAGAAAACGAATGGCTACAGCTTTCCGCTCAGTTGGAAGAGCTATAATTTCTGCTCTTAAAAAAAACACCGAATTATTCCGGTGTTTTTTTTAAGAGATATTTATGCCGCTTGTTTCTTGAGATTTTTTCCGAAAATACGTTCTTTTTCTTTGGTTAGTTTTTTGTTTCTTTCAAAAACATTTGTGTCGCCATAAGTAACGGCATCTTCATAATAAGCGATTTTGAAATTTATTTTTTCCATGTGTTGTTGAAGTTTTTCCATTTCTTTTTCAAGTTTTTCTTTCTGTTGCTTAAACATATCCAGACGCAGTTGCAAGGTGGAGTTTCCTTCCTGATACCAGTCGATATATTGCTTAATATCTTTAATTTGCAGTCCGGTACCTTTCAGGCACTCAATAATAACCAACCATTCCAAATCAGCATCCGAGAAAACTCTTAATCCTGAGGATGTCTTTCTGACAAAAGGCAGAAGCCCTTCTTTTTCATAATATCTTAATGTATGAGTTGTCAGTCCCATTTTTTCAGCCGCTTGTCCGATAGAATATCCCATTATTTTCTCCTATGTTTTAGTTATACATAAACGCTAGTTAAAAATTATCCTGCTGTCAATAAAAAAGTCTTGACTTAGAGTTAACTCTAAAATGTATGCTTGTTAGCACTGATTCAAATATCATTGATTAAGGGAGCTGTTTTTTATGATAACTTGTGCGATAATGACATCACTTATGGGATGCATGGTAACAACTTTTTTGTTTTTTCGTTACACGATGTGTATGGGATTGGGAATAACGGCCAAAGCTGTTCTTTTCGGGTTGTTCGTTCTGATGGGATGTATTCCGCTTTTGATTTCTTATAAGTTGGAAGATGTTATGGGAGCTTTTTATCCGATATACCGTTATGCGATGTATTTTATTTTCATTGCCTGTATTATTTTATTTGCGGTTACATTATTTTCGGATGCCTTTTTGTTCTTATTGAGTTATACGAAAATTGCTCTAAAATCAAAATTTTTCTGGTGCTTCGGAATGAATTACGTCAACATTGCCGTAGCTTTGCTTTGTTCGGCTTATGCTTTGTACGCAGGGATTAAAACGCCGGATGTCAAAGAAATTGAAATTTCTTCGGAAAAAATTTCCAAGGAACAAAAAATTGTTGTATTAAGTGATATTCATATTCATCGGGCAATTTCTCCACAAAAAATTAAGGAAATGGTGGAAAGAACAAATGCTCTGAATCCGGATGTTATTATCTTGGCAGGCGATATTATTGATGATGACGTGAACAAGATTTCGGAAATCACATCATCGTTAAAAGGATTGAAAGCTAAAAACGGCATCTATTTTGTAACCGGAAACCACGAGTTTTATATCGGTTATCAGGAAACAGTCAAAGAACTTGAAAAACAAGGTTTTATTTTCTTGGAAAACAGCGGAGTTCCTTTAGAAGGCAATGTGTATTTGGCCGGTATTCCGGATAAGTTTTCTGCTCACGGATACGGGATTGAAATTGATTTAAACAAGGCATTTGCTTCCGCTCCATTTGGAGCTTATCGCCTGTTGGCATCGCATACGCCGGAGAATTTCAGAAAAGATAATATGTTTGATTTGGAGGTTTCGGGGCACACCCATGGCGGACAAATCTTTCCGTTTCATATATTAACCAAACTCCATAACCAATATCTGGCCGGTTTGTATGATATGAGTGAAAATTCGAAAATTTATGTTTCCCGAGGAGCCGGACAATGGGGACCGCAAATGCGTTTTCTGGCTCCCTCGGAGATTACTTTAATTAAACTTAAACCATAAAAAGGAGATAAGATGAAAAAAATATTGGTATTGTCGGGAAGTTTTCGCAAAAACGGAAATTCTGATTTACTTTGTGATGAGTTTATCCGTGGAGCTAAAGAAAGCGGAAACGATGTTGAAAAGATTTTTATTAATGATCGAAAGATAAATTTCTGCAGAGGTTGCGGTGTTTGTAACACAACACATAAATGCGTGCAAAAAGATGATATGTCAGAAATACTGAACAAAATGGTGGATGCGGATGTTATTGTTATGGCAACGCCGGTGTATTTTTATACAATGAACGGACAAATGAAAACTCTGATTGATCGTACCGTGCCGAGATATGAAGAAATCAGCGGTAAGGATTTCTATTTTATCGTTGCGGCGGCAGATGGTAATAAGGCTAATATGCAAAAGACCATTGACGGTTTTAGAGGGTTTACGGAAGATTGTCTGCCGGGAACAAAAGAAAAAGGAATTATTTACGGTGTAGGAGCTTGGCAAGCCGGAGAAATAAAAGGAACACCGGCGATGGCTCAAGCTTACGAGATGGGCAAAAACGCCTGAACAAAAATCCCCTCACTTGAGGGGATTTTTTAGTTTAAAGAAGCCAATTGTTTGTCAATGAGTAATGCCGCGGATTGTCCGGAAGCAATTGCTTCGACGATGGTTGAACCGCCATTTTTGCAGTCTCCGGCATAAATAATTCGTTCATTGTCAATTTTTTCATCGGCACGACTACCGATAGCCGTAATAATCAACGAAAATCCCGGAAGTTCAAAAGATGAATCAGGCAAAGAAGTAAGTTTACCGCCAACAAAATGGTTTTTATGTACGTGCAGCGATAATAATCCGTTTTTACGCTCCACTTTTTCCGGACTGCTCATCGGATAAATATTCACTTGTCGGTTTAAAAGTTCCAAGCATTCCAGATTTGAAATACGCATATCCGGAAGACGACGGCGAACAAACATTTCTACTTGTTCTGCTCCGCTTATTTGTGCCGTAAAAGCACAATCGGCAGCCACATTTCCGCCGCCGATGACGGCAACTTTTCCCGAGGTCTGATATTTTTCCGGATGATGAAGATATTCCATATAAGAGAGACACAAGTCTTCCCCCGGAATATTCAATCGGACGCAATGAGGTTCGCCGGTAGCAATGATAACGCCATGAAATCCCTCTTCAAGCAGGCGGAGAGGATTATCGATTTTGGTATTTAAGTTAAGAGTAATAAATTTTTCATTGGCAATAAAAGACCAGTCTTTTTCAATAACTTCGTGCGGAAGTCTTTTGTCCGGTATCATGTTCAAAGCTCCGCCGATTTTTTCAGCGGCTTCAAAAACGGTTACGGTATATCCTCTTTTTCCTAAAAGAGAGGCTGCGGCCATACCGGCGGGGCCGGCTCCGATAATGGCAATATTTTTACCGTTGTGAGAAATATTATCCGTTTCTTCTTTTTTCTTCCGATAATTTTCCAAAATGGTTGCTTGAACTTTGGGAATGTTTACTGCAAAGTCAATTCGACTGCGAGTGCAGGCTTTCATACAGAATTTATCCGGACATATCAGCCCGCAAGTTTGTCCCATTGGATTGGTGCGGGTAATGGTTTGAACCGCATCGTCAAAATTTCCCTGTTTGGCGAAATTTATAAATTCCTGAGGATTGCAGTTGACGGGACAGGCGTTCATACAAGGCTGTGTTTTGCAATTAAGACAGCGTTCCAGTTCAGCTTTCATTTGAATTTTGTTCAGATATAAAGATTTATTTTCAGTCATGATATTCCCTTGTCGCTTTATTAAAAATAAACGTTAGGGATGGCTTTAAGTCAATAAGTTTAACTGACTTATCCGATTTTTTGGCTTTTAAATGCCAATGTTTTATAGTACAATAACTTAAACGGTGGGAGGTAAAACATGAAAAAAACGGAAATTTTTTATTACAATTTTAAAAAGAACTGGTTTTGGATAGTTTTAAATATTCTGTTGTTGGCAATGATAACCGCCTGTTGCATCAAATATCCCGCTTGTTTGTAT